>NZ_JBEXPT010000043.1:0-47288 GCF_040612195.1 Streptomyces sp. NPDC006450
ATCCGGCCCGCCGGCGTGCGGGGTACGGGGTGCGGGGCGGGGGACGGGGGTGCGTCAGGAACGGACGGCCAGGCCGTGGCCGTGCGGGAAGACCGGGTCGGCGGTGTCGTTCGGGACGTCCGGGCGGGAGGCCGCGACGGCCGCCATCGAGCGCGGGAGCTCGAAGGGGAGGCGGCCCTCGGCTGCGGCCCGGCCGAAGGCCACGTCCAGGAGCGCGGCGTCCGAAGCACCGTAGTCCGCGATCAGCGCGGCTGCCCGCTCCGCGATCTCGGGGATCACCGCGGCCCGCTCCAGGTTGATGCAGACCAGGGTCGGGACGGCGTCCAGGAGGGAGAGGATCTCGGTGAGCTCCGGCTCGGGGAAGGCCAGCGAACCCGAGTGGAAGAAGGACTCGAAGATGTTCGTGCGGGGCTCGTGCGGGGTGCGCAGCCGCAGCACCGCCAGGTCCGCGTCGGCCGGGTCGGACACGAGTTCCCCGTACGCCGCCGCGACGTCCGCGTCCACGTCCTTGACGTACAGCTTCGGCCGACCGGACACCGGCAGGGTCTTCCCGGTGTTGGTGAGCACCGTCAGGGAGCGCCGCTGGGCCGCGGCGCCGGCTGCCGTGAAGTCGGCGCGGCCGACCGTCTCGGCCGCCACGTCCGGGTCCACGTACGGGTTCTCGAACAGTCCGAGGACGAACTTCTCGCGCAGCAGGCGGCGTACGGAGGCGTCGATCCGGGCCTGCGGGACACGGCCCGAGCGGACCAGCTCCACGATGACCTCGGGGCACTGCTCGCCGCCGAACTGGTCGCATCCGGCGTCCAGCGCGCGGGCGGCCCGCTCGGCCACGCTCAGGTGCTCCACGCCCCAGGCGCGGGCCGGGTGCGGCTCGCCGAAGATCGTCGATGCGTTGAGCAGGCCCCAGTCGGTGCAGACGATGCCCTGGAAGCCGAGCTCCTCGCGGAGCAGGCCGGTGACGACGCCCTTGTTGAAGCCGAAGCCGACCTCTTCCCAGTCGGTGCCGGTGGGCTGGCCGTAGTACGGCATCATCTGCGAGCAGCCGGCCGCGATGGCCGCCTTGAACGGCTCCAGGTGGTGCTCGCGCATCCCGCCCGGGTAGACCTGTTCCTTGCCGTGCGCGAAGTGCGGGTCCTCGCCGTCCTTCTGCGGGCCGCCGCCCGGGAAGTGCTTGACCATCGCCGACACCGAGGCCGCACCGAGCGTCTCGCCCTGCAGGCCCCGTACGTAGGCCCGCACCAGCTCGCCCGTGAGCTTCGCGTCCGAACCGAAGGTGCCCGACTGGCGCGCCCAGCGCGGCTCCGTGGCCAGATCGATCTGCGGGTGCAGGGCGACGCGGAAGCCGACGGAGAGGTACTCCCGCCGCACGGTGTCGGCGAACTCGAAGACCAGCTCCGGATCGCCTGTCGCGGCCAGGCCGATGGCCTCGGGCCAGGCGGAGAAGGCGCCGGCGTTGAAGGAGGCGCCGACGTTGTCGGTGAAGGAGTGCCGGGGGTCGGTGGACAGGGTCACCGGGATGCCGAGCCGGGTGCCGGCGGCCATCTCCTGGACCGCGTTCTGCCAGAGCGCCATCTCGCGGGCGCCGTAGCTGCCGAGGAGGTTGAAGTGGGTGAGGTGGCGGCCCTCGATCAGCTCGGGGGTGGTGAACGGGAGGATCGAGCCGTCGGTCTCGGTGACCGGGGTGCCGTCCGGATTCATCATCAGCATCGAGTGGAAGAGCTGGCCGGCCTTCTCCTCCAGGGTCATGCGGGAGAGCAGGTCCTCGACGCGCCGGTCGACGGGGAGGGAGGCGTCCCGGTAGGGGAGGGGGGCGGCGGGAGTGGCAGGCGTGGCAGGGGCGGTGGGCGTGGTGGGGGTGGTGCGCGGAGTGGGGGTGCTCGGGGTGCTCGGGGTGGCGTTCATGGCAGGGCTCCTGAGGCGGACGAGGGCGGCGCCGCCGGCGGTCGTGGCGCCGCCGCGAAGGCGGCGGTGCGCGCGCAGGGCCGGGTGGCGGCGTCCAGGCGGAAGGCCGACTCGACCGGGGCATGGGCCGGTGCGTGGGCCGGGAGAGCGGCCGGGGGCGGGGGCGGGCGTGGCCGGGTCGGTTCGGCAGGCGGCGTGGAGGGCGCTTGCGGGGTCCTGCGTGAGCGGCATGGGGGCTCCAACGTCTCCGCGTCGGCCTCGTCACCGACCGGGCGGTTTCACCGTAGGGGCGAAAACCGTGCACCCACTAGGTTTTCGTGCAGTGAGCTGGATCACGCGCTCGGGATGGCCGGAAACGGTCGGGATTAGGGTGGTCCGCATGGCACAGGACAAGGGCCGGACGGCCCCCAAGGCGGCGGCCGCCCGGGGCGGCTACGCGGTGGGCGACGCCCGGCGCCAGAAGATCCTCGACACCGCCGTCGAGCACTTCGCGCAGTGGGGCTTCCACGCCTCCTCGCTCGCCCGGATCGCCAACGACTGCGGGATCACCCAGGGCGGCCTGCTGCATCACTTCCGGGGCAAGGAGGACCTGCTCCTGTCCGTCCTGGCGCAGAGCGAGCAGCACGACGTCGAGCGGCTCTTCAGTGAGTCCGCGGAGGAGGTCCCCTCGGTCGCCGTGCACTTCACGGCGGTGGTCGCCCTCGCCGAGGACAACGCCCGCCGGCCCGGTCTCGTACGGATGTACAACACGCTGGTCGGTGAGTCCGGGAACCCCGGCCACCCCGCGCACGCCTACTTTCGGCAGCGCTACGACCGGGTCCTCGGCTACAGCGTCGGCCTGCTCAGGGCGGGCGTAGTGCGCGGCGAGGTGAAGCCGGACACGGACTGCGAGGCCGTCGGCCGGGAGATCATCGCGGTGATGGACGGCTTCCAGATCCAGTGGGTGCTGGAACCGGAGGGCGTGGACATGGCGGTCCTGCTCCGCGGGTACCTGGACCGGCGGCTGCGGGAGATCACGGTGGCGGGGACGGGGCTGTGACGGGGCGGTAGCGGCGGTTGCGGCGGTTGCGGCGGTGCCTGGTCCGGTCGTCCGGCTCGCCGTGGTCGCCGTGGCCGTCCTGGCCGCCCTGGTCGCCGTTCAGCCCGTGGCGTGATGTCAGCGCGGCTCGAAGGGCGGCAGGGCGCCAAGGACGCCTTCCAGGGGGCGCGGCAGCGTGGTCTGGGCGGCGGCGACCTCGTAGCCGCCGTGCCGGAAGGCGTACGTGAAGGCGTCGAAGACCGGCTCCTTGGGCATCGAGATGCGCGGCAGACGGGGGAAGTCCGCCTCCTGGAGCGCGGTGCGCAGCTTCGTGAGGGCGGCCGCCGAGAGCTTGTCGCGGTCGACCGTCTCGGCCTTCGCGTTGAGCCGGAGGAACGATCCGTCACCCTTGATGATCAAGGTGCTGGTCTTTCCGCCGATGCCGCCGCTGCGGGTGACCGCGAGGAGGGTCTCGCCGCCGGTGGGGGTCGAGGCGCTGGGCGCGGGAGCGGAGGTGCTGGGCGCGGGCTGCGGGGCGGGACCGGTCGTACCGGTGCCCGGCGCCGGACTCCGGTCGGCGCTCTCACCGGGGGACGGAGTCCCCGGGGCGTCCGTCGCCGTCCCGGACGGGGCGCTGGTGGCGGGGCCGGTGCTCGTGCCCGTGCTCGCGTTCGGTGCCGGGGAGGCCCCGTCCTTCGACCCGTCGGAGGAACACCCGCCCAAGGCCGCCACCACGGCCAGCGCCACGGCCGCCGTCGCCAAGCCCACTCGTCCACCAGGTGCTCGCACGCCCCACCCCCGCAGGTATCCGGCTCGAACCCCGAGTATGGAGTCAGTACCACCCGCACGGATAGCACCCGGAGGCCGACATCCGCCGCTTCGCCCCTTGGCGCTGGCTGCCGCCGCTCACCGCCCTCGCACTCGGGCTCTGGGGCCTCTCGCGGGGCGGCTCCATGTGGCGCGACGAGTCCGTCACGTGGCAGGTCGCGCACCGGCCGCTCGGGGAACTCTGGGAACTGCTCGGCCAGGTCGACGCCGTACACGGCCTCTACTACCTGCTGATGCACGCGGTCTTCGCGGCGACGGGCGGCGCCGCCCCCGATGCCGGCCTCTGGGCCCTGCGCCTCCCCTCGGTGGCCGCGACGGCCCTCGCCGCCTCCGGTGTGGCCGCGGTGGCCCACCACCTGACGCGTGCGGCTGCGCTGCGCGGCGGCCCCGGGCGAGGGGGCCGCGTGCCCGGCCTGCCCGGCACGTCAGGCGAATCCGACCAGGCCGACGGCCCCGACCGGACCGGAGGCCCCGACCCCGTGGGCCGCCCCGACCACACCGACCACACCGATCGGGCCGACCGGGCCGAGCGCGCCGACCGGCCCGGCGTCCCCGACGCCGCCGAGCGGGCCGATCGGCCCGGCGTCCCCGACCGGGTCGCGTTGCTGGCCGGGGTCGGGTACGCGTTGCTGCCGCCCGTGCAGATGTACGCCCAGGAGGGGCGCTCGTACGCCCTCGTCGCCGCGGCCGTCGTCTGGGCCACGTACCTGATGCTGCGCGAGCGCTGGGTCGCCTACGCCGTGGTGCTCGTGCTGGGGTGCTGGCTGCACGAGTTCGCCGTACTGGCGCTGCCCGCGCACGCGTTCGCCGCCCGGCGCTCGCGCGGCTGGCGGCTCGCCGCGGGGGCGGTGGTGGCGGCGCTGCTGCCGCTCGCCCTGGTCAGCGCGCGGCAGGCGCAGCAGCAGCTGGGCTGGCTCGGTCGGCCGAGCTGGCAGGACTGGGCGGCGTACGGGGTCCTCGCGGCCGCCTCGCTGCTCCTGGCCCGGGGAGCCGCGCGGGAACTCGTACGGGTCGCCCTGCCGCTGGCGCTGCTGCCGCCCGGGCTGTTGCTCGCGATCTCGCTGGTGCACCCCTGGTACGTGGACCGGTACGTCCTCTACGCCCTCGCCGGCCTCGCCCTCCTCGCGGGGGCGCGGCTCGCCGCGGCGCGGGGCTGGTGGGTGTGGCCGCTGGTCGGGGTCCTGCTGGCCCCGGCCGTGTTCTGGTCCGCGTGGCTGCGTACCCCCGAGAGCCGCAAGGACGACGCGCGGGCCGTCGCGGCGGCCGTCGGCGAAGTCGCGCGCCCGGGCGACGCGGTGCTGTTCCTGCCCTCGCGGAGGCGCGAGTGGCTGTTGTCCTCGCCGGAGGCCTACGGATCCCTCCGCGACCTCGCCCTGTCCCGCACCCCGGCGGCTTCGCGGAGCCTCCAGGGCGTGGAGCGGACACCGGAAGAGATCCAGGCGGCGCTGCTGGACCCGGCCGTCGACCGGGTGATCGCCCTGCTCGACCCGGTGGGGCAGCCGCTGGACGGCTACCCGGCCGAGGCGGTGAAACGCCAGACGCTGGTCTCCTCCTTCGACCTGTGCTCCGTGACGGACGTGCGCGGCGCCCGCGTGGCCGTCTTCGCCCGGCCGGGCACCTGCCCGTAGGCCCCGGCGGGCCCCTCCTGGCCCCACCGCCTGCCCCTCGGGGGGTGCCTGCGCCGACCGGTCCCGCCCACCTCCGGGCCGCCCGGCGCGAGCCCGGTACCGCCGCACCGGCCCGCCCCCGGACCCGCCGGGCGGAGTTCCCCTACCCGCCCTGCCACCGTTCCCCGGGCCGGCCCCGGCCCCGAAAGACCCAGGGCTCCGCCCCGGACCCCGCCGCGCCGGGCAGGACGGACTCGATGGACGGGGGGCTCCGCCCCAGGCCTGCCGCGCCCCGCCGGCCCGGACCCCGAAGACCCGTCGGCTCCGCCCCGGACCCCGCGCGGCTCTGCGTCAGGGCGGGGCCGGGCGGTGTGGGAACGTGCGCCGGAGGTGGGGGCGTTCGGGGGAGGCGGGGTCGGGGGAGGGAGGATGGGCGGCGGGTCGCCGATCTTGCCGGGGTGGTCCGCCGACTTCTGCCGGAGGTGCCGTATGGATGCAGCCCGTCCCCGCCCCCACTCGCTCGTGCCGCCCGGGCCGCTCGTCGATGGGGAGTGGCTCGCGGAGCGGCTCGGGATGCCCGGACTGGTCGTCTTCGACGCCTCCGTCGGGGCGCACCGCGACACGGACCGGCGGATTCCGGGGGCCCGCCCCTTCGATCTCGACGGCGCGCTGTCCGACCACACCGCCGCCGCCCCGCACACCATGCCCGGCCCCGCCGCCTTCGGCGAGGCGATGCGCGCCCTCGGCGTCGACGGCGGCAGCACGGTCGTCGCGTACGACGGCGCCGGGATCTACTCCAGTGCCCGCGCCTGGTGGATGCTGCGCGCCATGGGCTTCGACAGGGTCGCGGTCCTCGACGGCGGGCTGCCCGCGTGGCTCGCCGCCGGGCGGCCGGTGGAGGAGCGCCGGCCGGGGTACGAGGGCCCGCGCGGCTCCTTCACGGCCCGGCCCCGCGCCGGGCTGCTGGTGGACGCGGCCACCGTCTCGGCGGCCCTGGCCGATCCGGCCGCCGCGGTGCTCGACGCCCGGACCCGCGAACGCTTCGCCGGCACCGCCCCCGAGCCCCGTCCGGGTCTGCGCGGCGGACACATGCCGGGCGCGGTCAGCCTCCCCTTCGGCGAACTGCAGCGCCCCGACGGGCTGATGCGCCCCGCAGCCGAACTCCGCGCAGCCTTCGGGGCGGCGGCGGGTGAGCGGGAACGGCTGTACTTCAGCTGCGGTTCCGGGGTCACTGCCTGCGTGCTCGCGCTCGGCGCGGACCTCGCCGGGTACGGGGACCTGGCCGTGTACGACGGCTCCTGGAGCGAGTGGGGCATGCCCTCCCCGGACCGGCCGGTCGTCCGGGGCGAGGTTGACCCTGACACCGTGTGAGGCGGTCGACTGGTCCCGTACCCGCCGGGCGATCCGTCCGGCGGATCCTCCACCAGTCTGCGAAGGGTTCCCTGTGCTCGACTACGTAGGATCCGGCCCCTACTGCTACACCAACTCGCTGGCCATGGTGCTGGGTGGGGAGTCCCCGTCCACCGCGGTCATCGAGACGCTGACGGGCTCTCCGTTCGGCGCGCAGCTCATCGGCGGTTCCCTGCCGCTGTTCGATCCGTACGGGTGGGACCCCGAGGCGGGCCTCGACGCCGCGATCGCACGGCTGGGCTGGAGTTGTGAGCGCAGCGACGGCGGGTCGCCGGACGAGGCGGTGGAACGGTTGCGGGCCGCCTGTTCGCGCGGGCCGGCCCTGGTCGGGCCGGTGGACATGGGGCTGCTGCTGTACCAGCCCGGCACGCCGGACGCCGAGGGCGGCGACCACTACGTCGTGGTCCTCGCCGCCGGCCAGGACGGCATCGAACTCCACGACCCCCACGGCCACCCCTACGCGACCCTGCCCACACGGGCCTTCCTCTCCGCGTGGGAGGCGACGTCGGTCGGCTACACCGACGCCCCGTTCGTGCTGCGGACCGGCTTCGTGCGCGATCGCCGGGTCACGGCCGCCGACGCGCTGAGGCGGTCGCTGCCGGGAGCGCGCCGCTGGCTGGCCGGTCGCGCCGAGCTCCCCGTACCGGCCGGCACGCTGGGCGGGGCCGCCGCCGTCGAGAGGCTCGCGGAGATGGTCGCCGAAGGCCTGTCTCCCGGCATCCGCACCCTGCTCACCGGGTTCGGCGTCCGCGTGGGGGCGCGCCGCCTGAACGACGCGTCGACGTGCCTGGAAGAGCTCGGGCTGCCCCGCGCGGCCGCCCTCGCACAGGGCCAGGCCCGCATCCTGGGCGCCCTGCAGTATCCGCTGGTCCACGGCGACGACCGGACGGCGGCGGCGCTCCTGCGGCGGCTCGCCCCCACCTACGAACAGCTGCGGACGGCCTTGGGCGAGGCCGCCGACAGCACCCTCTGAGGACACCCCCTCCTCTTGTTCGCCCCCGGCGAACGGCACTTGGGGAACATTGGGGCGCGCACATGCATTGAGTCGGCATAGCTCAACTTCACTGCCGGAGGGAAGATCATGGCTTCGACGTCCGTAACGCTCACCCTGCCCGTGTTGCCGCTCGACGACGAGGTCGTGCTGCCCGGGATGGTCGTTCCGCTGGACCTGTCCGATGCGGAGGTGCGGGGTGCCGTCGAGGCCGCGCAGGCCGCTCAGGCCGCCGCCGGGGGCGACAAGCCGAAGGTGCTGCTCGTGCCCCGGGTCGACGGGAAGTACGCCGCCACCGGCGTGCTCGGGACCGTCGAGCAGGTGGGACGGCTGTCCGACGGGGACCCCGGGGCACTGATCAGGGGGCGCGGCAGGGTCCGCATCGGGGCCGGTACGACCGGGCCCGGGGCAGCGCTCTGGGTCGAGGGCGAACCCTTCGACGAGGCCGCCGAGGCCCTCCCCGATCCGCTGCCCGGGGCCGTCGCCGAGCTCGTCAAGGAGTACAAGGCGCTCGCCACGAGCTGGCTCAAGAAGCGCGGGGCCTGGCAGGTCGTGGACCGGGTGCAGCAGATCGAGGGGGTCGGGGCCCTCGCGGACAACTCCGGCTACTCCCCGTTCCTGAGCGTCGAGCAGAAGGTGGAGCTGCTGGAGACGGCGGACCCCGTCGCCCGGCTGCGCCTCGCGGTCAAGGCGCTCAGCGACCACCTCGCCGAGCAGGACGTCGCCGAGTCCATCGCCAAGGACGTCCAGGACGGCGTCGACAAGCAGCAGCGCGAGTTCCTGCTGAAGCGGCAGCTCGACGCCGTGCGCAAGGAACTGCGCGAGCTCAACGGGGAGTCGGACGGCGAGGAGTCCGACGACTACCGGGCCCGGGTCGAGGCCGCGGACCTGCCCGAGAAGGTACGGGAAGCCGCCCTCAAGGAGGTCGACAAGCTGGAGCGCTCCAGCGACCAGTCCCCGGAGGGTTCCTGGATCCGCACCTGGCTGGACACCGTGCTCGAACTGCCCTGGAACGAGCGGACCGAGGACGAGTACGACATCCGGGGAGCCCGCGCCGTCCTGGACGCGGAGCACGCCGGGTTGAGCGACGTGAAGGACCGGATCACCGAGTACCTGGCGGTGCGCAAGCGCCGCTCCGAGCGCGGGATGGGCGTCGTCGGCGGCCGCAGGGGCGGGGCCGTGCTGGCGCTCGTCGGCCCTCCGGGGGTCGGCAAGACCTCCCTCGGGGAGTCCGTGGCGCACGCCATGGGACGCGAGTTCGTCCGCGTGGCCCTCGGCGGAGTCCGCGACGAGGCCGAGATCCGCGGGCACCGGCGTACGTACGTGGGCGCGCTGCCCGGCCGGATCGTACGGGCGATCAAGGAAGCCGGTTCCATGAACCCGGTCGTCCTGCTCGACGAGATCGACAAGGTCGGCTCCGACTTCCGGGGAGACCCGGCGGCCGCGCTGCTCGAAGTCCTCGACCCCGCCCAGAACCACACCTTCCGGGACCACTACCTGGAGGTGGAACTCGACCTGAGCGACGTCGTGTTCCTGGCCACCGCCAACGTCCTGGAGGCCATTCCGGAGGCCCTCGCCGACCGCATGGAGCTGGTCCGCCTCGACGGCTACACCGAGGACGAGAAGGTGGTCATCGCCCGCGACCACCTGCTGCCCCGGCAGTTGGAGCGCGCGGGCCTGGCCACGGAGGAAGTGGTCCTGGAGGAGGACGCGCTGCGCAAGCTGGCGGGGGAGTACACCCGGGAGGCGGGCGTACGCACCCTGGAGCGTTCCCTCGCCCGGCTGCTGCGCAAGGTGGCCTCCCAGCACGAGCTGGGGGAGCGGGAGCTGCCGCTGCGGATCGGCGCCGGCGACCTGCGGGCGCTCATCGGGCGGCCGCACCACGTGCCGGAGTCCGCGCAGGACCCGTCCGAGCGGCGCACCGCGGTACCGGGCGTGGCCACGGGCCTCGCCGTGACCGGGGCGGGCGGTGACGTCCTGTTCGTCGAGGCCTCGCTGTCCGATCCCGAGACGGGCGCGGCCGGGCTCACGCTGACGGGCCAGCTCGGAGACGTGATGAAGGAGTCGGCGCAGATCGCGCTCAGCTTCCTGCGCTCGCACGGCGCCGAGCTGGAACTCCCCGTCGCCGACCTGAAGGACCGGGGCGTGCACATCCACTTCCCGGCGGGCGCGGTCCCCAAGGACGGTCCGAGCGCGGGCATCACCATGACGACGGCGCTGGCCTCGCTGCTGTCGGGCCGGCAGGTCCGCACGGACGTGGCCATGACCGGCGAGGTCTCGCTGACCGGCCGCGTGCTGCCGATCGGCGGGGTCAAGCAGAAGCTGCTGGCCGCGCACCGGGCCGGGCTGACCACCGTCATCATCCCGAAGCGGAACGAGGCCGACCTGGACGACGTTCCGGCCGAGGTGCTGGCAGGGCTGTCGGTGCACCCCGTGACGGACGTACGCCAGGTCCTGGAGCTGGCCCTGGCCGCGGCCGCGGTCCCGGTGGCCGCCGCGGCCTGACCCGGGCCGGGGCCCGGGGTCCACCGCTTCGGCGGGGCCCCGGGCCCCCGGCGTACCCGCTGCGAAATACTGGTGGGCCACACAGCAGCGAAGGAGCGGGCCTTGCACGGGACCGAAGACCAGGAGTTCCTTGCCCTGGAGCGGGAGCTGTCCGTCTTCCTCCGACGGGCCCGCGCCTCCTCCGGGGAGATGGCGCGCGAACTGCACCCGGAGCTGGAACCGGCCGCGTACGGGCTCCTCGTCCGGCTGGAGGCCGCCGGCCGCCAGCGGGCGACCGAGCTCGCCGCGTACTTCGGGGTCGGCAAGGCCACGATGAGCCGGCAGCTGCGGGCCCTGGAGGTCCTGGGCCTGCTGGCCCGCGAGCCGGACCCGGCGGACGGGCGGGCCTTCCTGGTCGGCCTCACGGAGGAGGGCCGGGAGCGCTTCCTGCGGGTCCGGGGTGCCCGGCGCGAGCAGTACATGCGCAAGCTCGCGGACTGGGACCGCGGAGAAGTGGCGGAACTGGCGCGGCTCCTGAACCAGTTGAACGCGGGCGGGGAGTAGCGCACTCCGCACCCCTGGAGCTCCGCACCCCTGGAGCTCCGCGGCCCTGGACTCCGCGTCCCCTAGAGCTCCGCGTACGCCGCCGACGCGTCGTCGTGGCGCTTGCCGCGCCCGTGCGCCCGGCGCGGGTCCGATTCCAGGGTGCGCACCCGGTCGATCAGGGACTGCGCGCCCTCCTTGCGCAGCACGGCCATGCACGCGGCCCAGTCGCCCTCCCCGAAGGTGTCCGTCCACCGGCTGGCCCCGTCCGTGAGCACCGCCACCGCCCGCACGTCCGCGCGCGGCGTCCGCCCGGTCACCGCCCGGGCCGCCACCTCCGGGTCCGCGGCGGCGGTGAAGAAGCCGCCCTCTGCGTTGCGCAGCACGTCGGCGGAGGCCTCCGTACGCAGCCGCTCGCGCGGGATCCGGTCCAGCCGGTCGTCGAGGACCGCACGCACCTCGCCACCGGTCGCCTGGAGGAGGAGTACGGAGTCCGAGAGCACCAGGTGTTCGACGCAGGACTCGTCCCAGCGGACCACGACCACCGTCGCCTGCGGCGTCCGGACGTGAGAAAGGTCACACGTGTCGCGGTGGGCGTCGGCGGTGCCGCGGATGGCCTCCGCCAGGATCCGGTCGAGGGGCATGTCCCGGCGCGATCCGGACAGTTCGGTCAATCGGCCGCCCAGCCGGGCCGCGAACCACGGCACTCCGTGCGCGCATCCGACCTCGCCCGGCGGCGGGGTGACCCCGTCGAGGGCGACCAGAACGCCGCCGCCCGAGGCGGGGATCGCGGCCGACAGCCAGTCCTCGTTGGGGCGTTCCGGGTTGCCGGGGGCGGAGGAGAGATCGATGCGCATGCGGACATTCTGCCCGCGCGGGGCTCCGTAAGGGCAGGAAGAGCCGGGGAAGGTCCGGACCAAAGCGGGACGGGTGGGGCGGGAAGGGACGCGCGGGGTCGGCGGGGTGACCCTCGGTATGTGGGCGGGCATCCTGCCAAAAGCCGCATCGATCTTTCAACCACCCGTCCACGGCGGGGCTCTGACAGCCGATCGCCGAGTTGGTCGCCAACTCCTCCGTGCTGTTCACTCCTTCGTGTGGCCGGGCGGGCGATGTACGGCCCTCTTCCCAACTCACTGCGAGGGTCTGAAGCGGTGCGGCGGTACGGCGCGGCGGTACAACGGAGACGGGGAACCGTTTGCGGTGACCGGCCGTCACCCCGGCCCCGGCAGACGAAGAGCAACGAGCAGCACACGTAAACAGGATTGCGAGCACCGGTGCAGAAGAAGCGGCCTCGGAAGAACGGCACCGTCGCGAACGGCACCGCACCCGACGGCACCGCACCCGTCCGGCGAGCCCCCGACGGCCCGGTCGCCGCGGCCGCTCCCGCGGGGCGCCGCGTCCGCGTGCGCCGCAGGCTGGTCATCGGGGTCGCCGTGGCCGGGCTCGCCGTCCTCGTGGCGGGAGCGCCCGCCGTCCTGTCCGCCTCCGCGGACCTGAAGGACTCCCAGGACCTGGTCACCCTCGCCGACCGGAGCCGGCAGACCCTCACCCTCGCCCACCTGCTCGGAGACGAGCGCGACGCCGTCACCGCGTACGTGGCCGAGGGCCGCCCCGGCGGCGCCCGGGGCACGCAGGCCGCCGCGGTCCAGGAACGCGCCGCGGGCACCGACCGCCAGCTCGCCGAGGTCCAGGCCGAAGCCGACGAGGAGCTCGCCCAGGCCCTCGGCCGGGTCGGCGCCGTCCGCGCCGCGTCCATCGAGGGCAAGGACAGCGCGCTCACCGCCCACCAGGCCTACTCCGGCGTCATCGCCGAACTCCTCGCGCCGAGCGCCCGGCTCGCCGAACTGACCCCGCCGCGCGCCGCGGACGCCCTCGTCACCACCCGCCCGCTGGGCCCCCTCGGCCAGGCCGTGGAGCAGGCCTCCGCCACCCGCGGACTGCTGCTCGCCGCGCTGTCCGTGCCCGGCGGCGAGCGGCAGCCGGGCAGCGCCTACGTGGACGAACTCGCCGCCGCCGCCCAGCGGGCGCGGGTCCGGGAGCAGGGCGCGCTGGACGATTTCGCGCGGGCCGCGCGGCCGGACGTACGCCAGAGCCTCGCCGCCACCGTCACCGGACCCGAGGTCAAGACGGCCGACGACTACCTCAGGCGGCTCACCGACCGGCCGTCCCTCTCGGCCTCCGACCGCAAGCTCGATCCCGGCACCGTGGGACCGGCCCTCACCGCCCGCGTCGACCGGATGCGCTCGGTCGAGGCCACCCTCGCCGGCCAGCGCGCCACCGCGCTCGCCGCGCTGCGCGACGACGACGTGACCGCGCTGGAGGTCAAGCTGGCCCTCCTCGGCGTGCTGTTCCTCGTCACCGTCGGCATCTCCACCGCCATCGCACGCTCCCTGACCCGCCCGCTGTCGGTCCTGCGGCGCGGCGCGGCACGGCTGGCGACGCCGGAGGGCTCGGTGGAACCGGTCCGCTTCACGGGCCGCAACGACGAGTTCGCCGAGGTGGTCCGCCACCTCAACGCGGTACGCGACCAGACGGTCTCCCTGCACACCCGGATCGCCGGACTCGATGCCGACCGGCGCCGCCTCATCGGCCGCAACGAGGCGCTCTCGGCCGGCCGGGAGGCGCTGGAGGCAGAGCTCGCGCAGCTGCGGGCGGGGCTGGAAGAGCACCGCCGCATCATGTCGACCACGTCCGTATCGCTGTCCCTGCGGACCCTGGGACTCGTCGAGCGCCAACTCGCCGTCATCGAGGAGCTGGAGTCCGAGGAACCGGATCCGGACCGCCTCTCCACCCTCTTCAAGCTCGACCACCTGGCGACGGTGATGCGCCGCCACAACGAGAACCTGCTCGTCCTCGCCGGCCAGGAACACGGCCACGGGCAGGGCCTGCCGGTGCCGCTGGTCGACGTCATGCGGGCGGCGGTCAGCGAGATCGAGCGCTACGAGCGCGTCGACCTCGGGGTGCTGCCCTCGTACACGCAGGTCGCGGGGCACGCCGCCGACGACATCTCGCACGTCGTGGCCGAGCTCCTGGAGAACGCGACGACCTTCTCCCCGCCGGACGCCAAGGTGAAGGTGTCCGGCTGGCTGCTGGACACCGGCGACGTGGTGCTGTCCGTCATCGACGAGGGCATCGGGATCACCGGGGACCGGCTGGCCACGCTGAACGAACGGCTGGCCACGCCGGACGCGTACGACGAGGAGCCCGAGTCGGAACACGGCCTGGGCCTCGGCCTGTACGTGGCCGGGCGGCTCGCGGCCCGGCACGGGGTCACCGCCGAGCTGCGCACCCTGCAGCACGGCGGTACGGAAGCCCTGGTCGTCGTACCTGCGGCGCTGCTGCCCGCCACCCCGCCGGCTTCGCCGGTCCACACCCTGGGGGCGCCGGGCGCACCCGCGCTGCACCTGCCCGGGGTGATCGCGGAGGCCAACGAGAACACCCTCCCCTCGCGCCTACGGGGCCCTGCCGCCTCCACGTCCGGGACCCCGGCGGCCCCGGCGCTGCCGGAGTCCGCCCCGGAGACGTCTGCGGAGCCTCACCCGGAGCCCTCCCCGGCGCCCTCCCCGGAACCGGAACCGTCCGCGGAGCCGGCCCCGGCCGCGCCCGAAGCCGAGGCCGTGGCGCCGGCCGCCACCCCGGCACCGGAGCCCGCCCCCGCCCCCGATCCCGCCGCCCTCTTCCCCGAGCCGGAGCCCGCGCACGAGACCGCGCGGGCCGCTGCCGCGGAGCCGCCCGCCCGGGTGGCGCCGGATCCCGCTCCTGAGGCGTTCGTGCCTCCGGCCGGGCAGTTGCCGCCCACGGAGCAGGTGTTCCGGGTCCCGGCGCCGGCCGAGGTACCCGCCGAGCAGGTGTTCCGCGTACCGCCGCAGGCCGAGGCGCCCGCCCCGAACGGGACCGAGCCGGAGGAACTCCTCACCGACAAGGGGCTCCCCAAGCGGAGCCCCCGCGTGGTGGCCGCCGGGCGCGGGGACGAGGTGCGCCCGGCGCCGGGCCGGGTGGACGCCGACGAGCTGCGCCGCCGCCTCGGCGGGTTCTACCGGGGTGCCCAGGACGGGCGCCGCGTCGTGGAGGCCGAGCTCGCGCACGCCCCCGGTCAGGACGCGCCGCAGGACCCGCCGCAGGACCAGGGGCAGACCGACCGGGGGGACACCGCACAGGAGGCACGCACATGAACGCGTCCAGTACGTACGGACTGAGCACCCAGGCACGCAACCTTCAGTGGCTGCTGACCGACCTCGTCGAGGAGGTCCCCGGGGTCAACTCGGTGGCCGTCGTGTCCTCGGACGGGCTCCTCCTCCTGTCCTCCGATCCGGTGGTGCCCGACCCACCGGCCACACCCTCGGCAGGCTCCCGCCCCAGCGGCCCCCGCGGCGCGTCCGCCGATCTCGCGACCATCGTCTCCGGCCTCGGCTCGCTCACCACGGGCGCCGCCGCCCTGATGGACGGCGGCTCGGTCAAGCAGACGATGGTGGCCATGGAACACGGTTCCGTGTTCGTCATGTCCATCAGCGACGGCTCGCTGCTCGGCGTGCACGCCACGCCCGACTGCGACATGAGCGTCGTCGCCTACCACATGGCCTTGTTCGTGGGCCGCGCCGGCCACGTCCTGACCCCCGAAGTCCGCAGTGAGCTGCGCCAGTCGATGGAGAACACCCCGTGAGGAGTCCGGCCTCCGACCGGCTGCCGATACGCGGCGCCGACCGCCGTCCCGCCCGCGTACGCCCGTACTCCCTTACGGGCGGCCGCACCCGCTTCACGCAGATCCTGCACGTCGAGACCTTCGTCGCGGCCCTCGACACCAAGGTGTCCGAGCCGCGGAAGGCCGACCGGATGCCGGAGATGCCGGCGATCGTCGAGGTCTGCCGCCGCATGCGGACGATCGCCGAGATCGCCGCGCTGCTGAAGCTACCGCTCGGCGTGGTCCGCGTCCTGGTCAGCGACCTCGCCGACCAGGGCAGGATCCGTGTCTACGGGACCGGGCACGGCAGCGGCCGTCCCGACCGCGCTCTGCTCGAAAGGGTGCTCAGTGGGCTCCGCCGTCTCTGAAACCGACCTCTTCTCCCCGATGACGGACCCGGACACTTCGGGGCCGAACCCGAACCCGGACACGGACCGGGACGACCCCGTACAGCCCTGGCAGTACGACCGCTCGCGCGCGCCCGTCGCCGTAAAGGTGCTGGTCGCGGGCGGTTTCGGGGTGGGCAAGACCACGTTCGTCGGTTCCGTCTCCGAGATCCGGCCGCTGCGCACCGAGGCGGTGATGACCGAGGCCGCCGCGCCGACCGACGACCTGTCCGCGACCCCGGACAAGCACACCACCACCGTCGCCATGGACTTCGGCCGCGTCACGCTCGACGACGACCTCGTCCTGTACGTGTACGGGACCCCCGGCCAGGAGCGCTTCTGGTTCATGTGGGACGACCTGGTGCGCGGCGCCGTCGGCGGGATCGTCCTCGCGGACACGCGGCGACTGCGCGACTGCTTCCCGGCGCTCGACTACTTCGAGAGCTGCGGGCTGCCGTACGCCGTGGCCGTCAACCACTTCGAGGGCACGCCTTCCTACGAACCGGAGGACGTGCGGGAGGCGCTGACCATACCGGCGCGCGTACCCGTCGTGATCATGGACGCGCGCCGCCGGGTCACGGTACTGGAATCCCTGATGACGCTCGTGGGCCACGCCCTCGACTCGACCCCTGAATAGAGGACGTGCAGATGCGCAAGATACTCGTCGTCGGCGCCGGCCAGTCCGGTCTCCAGCTCGCCCTCGGACTCCAGGCGAAGGGGTACGAGGTCACCCTCATGTCCAACAGGACGGCGGAGGAGATACGCACGGGGCGTGTCATGTCCACGCAAGTCATGTTCGACACGGCGCTGCAGCACGAACGGAACCTCCAGCTCAACTTCTGGGAGCAGCAGGCGCCGAAGATCGAGGGCCTCGGCGTCTCGGTCGCCACGCCCGACGCCGGCCGCGCCGTCGACTGGCTCGGCAAGCTGAAGGGCTACGCGCAGTCCGTCGACCAGCGCGTGAAGATGGCCGGCTGGCTCGACACCTTCGCGCAGCGCGGCGGCCAGCTCGTCATCCACGGGGCCTCCGTCTCCGACCTGGACTTCTTCTCCCGCACCTACGACCTGGTGCTGGTCGCGGCCGGCAAGGGCGAGCTGGTCTCGCTGTTCGGCCGGGACGCGGCCCGCTCCCCGTACGACGCCCCTCAGCGCGCGCTCGCCGTGTCGTACGTGCACGGGCTGGCGCCGCGCCCCGAGCACCCGGAGACGGAGGCCGTGCGCTGCAACCTGGTCCCGGGCGTCGGCGAGCTGTTCGTGATGCCGACGCTGACCACCTCCGGGCGCGCCGACATCCTGTTCTGGGAGGGCATCCCGGGCGGACCGCTGGACGCCTTCGGCGGCGTGAAGGACCCGGCGGACCACCTCGCGCTGGCGCTGGAACTGATGGAGGAGTTCACTCCCTGGGAGTACGCGCGGGCGACGAAGGTGGAGCTGACGGACGCGGGCGCCACGCTCGCCGGGCGGTACGCCCCCGTCGTCCGCAACCCCATCGGCCGGCTGCCGGGCGGCGGTCTGGTGCTGGGCGTCGCGGACGTGGTCGTCGCCAACGACCCGATCACCGGGCAGGGTGCGAACTCCGCCGCCAAGTGCGCCGCCTCCTACCTCTCGTCGATCCTGATGCACGGGGACAACCCGTTCGACGAGGCGTGGATGAAGGCGACCTTCGACAAGTACTGGTTCACCAGCGGCAAGCCCACCACCCAGTGGACGAACGCCATGCTCGGCGTCCCGCCGGAGCACGTGCTGAACCTGATCGGCGCGGCCGGGCAGCTCCAGCCGGTGGCGGACCGGTTCGCCAACGGCTTCGACAACCCGGCCGACTTCGACGCGTACTTCTACGACCCCGAGGACGCGGCGGACTACCTGGCGGACGTCGCGGGAGCCTCGGCCTCCGAGTAACCCGCATCGTCCCCCGCCGTCGCGGACTCGGGCAGCGGCGGCGGGCTGAAGGAGCGCAGCGGAGCCCCGTCGGGGTCCGGCCGTACCGCGCCGAGCAGCGGATTCGCGGCGATCGGCGAGACCTTCACCTTCGCGCCCGGCCGGGGCGCCTGGATGACCTTGCCGTCGCCGACGTACAGGGCCACGTGGGTGGCGGTCGGGAAGTACACCACCAGGTCGCCGGGGCGCAGTTCGTCGAGCGGCACCCTGGGCAGCCGGGCCCACTGCTCCTGACTGGTGCGGGGGATCTCGCGGCCCGCGTGCGCCCAGGCCTGCGAGGTCAGTCCGGAACAGTCGAAGGAGGCCGGCCCCTCGGCGCCCCAGACGTACGGCTTCCCGATCTGGGCGGCCGCGTAGGTGAGGGCCGTGCCGCCGGCCGCCGTGGGGGTGCGCAGCGACGGCGCGCCGCCGCTGCCCAGCTTCCCCGAACCGAGCAGCTCCCGCTGCGCGGTGGCGGTGTCCTCGGCTTCCCGCGCTTCGAGCTCGGTGAGCTGGGCGGGGCTGAGCGAGGCCAGCATCCGCTCGACCTCCTTGAGCTGCGTGGCGGCCTCCTCCTTGCGCTGCTTGGTCTCGGCGGCCAGCTTCTGCTCGGAGTCCAGGGCCTTGCGGGCGGCGGTGGCGAGGGCGTCGGCCTGCTTCTCGCCGCGGGTGAGCCGCTCCAGCGCGGCGGCCCGCCGGGCACCCTCGCGCGCGGCGACCCGGCGCTGCTCCAGGGCCCCTTGGGGGTCCCCGGCGAACAGCATCCGGGCGTACGGGGAGAACCCGCGGCCTCCCTTGTACTGCTCGCGCGCCAGCCGGCCCGTGGTGGCCTGCGCATCGGTGACGGCGGTACGGGCCTTGCCGAGCTCGGTGCTGAGCCGGCTCTCCTCGCGCCGGCGGGCGGCGAGGGCGGTCTCGGCGGCGTTGTAGGCCTCGGTGGCCTGCTCGGCACGCTGGTAGAGACCTTGCAGCCGGGTGAGGAGGACACGGACGGGCTCGGCGGGTGCCGCGGGGGCGTCCGGGGCCGCGGGTGCCTGCGGGGCTGCGGGGGCTGCGGGCTCGCCGTGGGCGACGGGGAGCGGGCCGGCCGTGACGAGGGCTGCGGCGAGGCACGCGGCGCGAAGCAGCCGACGTCGGCGTCGTCGTGACATGGGGTCACCTCCTGGCGGCCGATGCTGCCACGCGCGATATGACAAATGGCCCACCCGGAACGGCCGGGCCGCATCGCTCACCCGGTCGGCGTACGCCCGCCGACCGGATCCGGCGCATCGATCGACGCGCCTCCGGCCACGTACGGGGCGAGGGCCGTCCGGGCCGGGCGGCGGCCGGGCGGCGGCCGGGCGGCGGCCGGCGGGGTGACCGGCGGGATGGCCGACGGGTGACCGGCGTGGTGACCGGCGTGGTGACCGGCGGATTGATCCGCCGGCCGGGTCAGCCGGCCAGCAGGCGGGCCTTGGCCGCCGAGAACTCCTCCGGCGTGAGCAGGCCTTCGCGGGCCAGGGCGGCCAGTTGGGTCAGCCGGTCCGTCAGGTCGGCTCCTGGGGGCAGCGGTCCCGGAGCCGCAGGCCCCGGGTGCGGAGCCGGGCGGGCGGCCGCGGGCTCCCGGCGGGCGGAAGGGGCCGGGGCCGCGCCGGGGGGAGCGGCCGGGGCCGGGGCCGTGCCGTCCTGCGGCTCCGGATGCGGCTGCGGGGCCGCCGCCGGGTGGTGCGCCGCGTCCCAGACGTAGGCCCCGCGCGCCAGGATGCCGCGCAGCAGGGGGTGGCCCGAGGGGCGCTGGGAGGGGTTCACGACAGAGCCGATGGGGCGGATGAACATCAGGCCGCCCCCAGCCGGTCGGCCGGCAGCCGGACCGCTCCCGCGATCCGGCCGCCCGCCGCACGTACGGCGATGGCGGCGTCCTCGGCCCAGACGTGCTCGACGACCAGGAGGAGTGCGCAGCTGCCGCGGTCCATCAGTTCGGCCGATTCCGTGACGTCCTCCGGGCCGATCAGCGGGGCCGCCTCCCGGTGGGCGAGCAGGCCACGGAGTTCGACGAACTCGTCGAACTCCGCCGACAGCACCTCACCGGACGCCGTCTTGGTGGCCACCAGCCCGTCGATCAGCCGGACGACCCCGGCCTTGCGCAGCCCCATCACCGCCTCGACCGCGGCGACCCGTAGCTGTTCTTCCGGAAAGGCCAGGACGATGAACTCCGCAGGTCCCATGACAGGAGACTCCTGATCCGCTGACGCGCTGATCCGCTACTTCACTTCCGACCAGTTCTGACGACTCTTCGGCACACTATGACATAAGCGGACATACGGCCCGGCTCCTTGCTACGTTTCCCCGTATGACCGCTCTGACGGCGAAGGTGGCGGAACCCGCCCCGCCACCGCCCCCCGACGCCCGTGCGCCCAAGCGTCGCGGAGTCGAGCTGTCCCTGCTCTGCGGCGCCGTCCTGATCGCCGTCCTCGGCCACCTCTACGTGGGGCTCGCCACCACCGGCCACATCCCCGAGCCCGCCGCCCACTACGCCGCCGGGCTCTCCGCGGCCGCGCTCGTCGCCCACCTCGCCGTGCGCCTGTACGCCCCGTACGCCGATCCGCTGCTGCTCCCGATCGCCGTCCTGCTCAACGGCCTCGGCCTCGTCCTCATCCAGCGCCTCGACGCCACCACGCCCGGAAACGCCACCGCCGGTGAGCAACTGCGCTGGTCCGCACTCGGGATGATGCTCTTCGTGCTCGCCGTCGCGCTGCTGCGCGACCACCGGGTGCTGCAGAAGTACGCGTACCTGTCCGTCGCCGTGGCGCTCGCGCTGATGCTGGTGCCCGTCTTCTTCCCGGCCGTGAACGGCGCGCACATCTGGATCCGGTTCGCCGGGCTCTCCTTCCAGCCGGGGGAGTTCGCCAAGATCCTGCTCGCCGTCTTCTTCGCCTCCTACCTCGCGGCGAACCGCACCGCCCTCGCCCTCACCGGCCGCACCCTCTTCTGGAAGCTGAGGCTGCTACCCGGACGGGTCCTCGGCCCGATCCTGGCCATCTGGCTGCTCTCCGTCGGCGTGCTCGTCCTGGAGCGCGACCTCGGGACCTCGCTGCTCTTCTTCGGCCTCTTCGTGATCATGCTGTTCACGGCCACCGGCCGGATCGGCTGGATCGCGATCGGGCTGCTGCTCGCGGCCGTGGGCGCGTACGCCGTCGGGACGTTCGAGCCGCACGTGAACAGCCGCGTGGACGACTGGCTGAATCCTTTCGCCTCCATCGAGCGCGGCGACGGCCCCGGCCAGCTCGCCCAGTCCCTCTTCGCCTTCGGGGCCGGTGGACTGCTCGGAGCCGGGCTCGGCCACGGCCAGTCCTTCCTCATCGGCTTCGCCGCCAAATCGGACTTCATCCTCGCCACCGCCGGGGAGGAGCTCGGCCTCGTCGGCCTCACCGCGATCCTGCTCCTCTACGGGCTCCTCGTCGCCCGCGGATTCCGCGCCGGGCTGGCGCTGCGCGACCCCTTCGGCCGTCTCCTCGCCACCGGGCTCGCCTCGATCGTCGCCCTCCAGGTGTTCGTCATCGCCGGCGGCGTCACCGGCCTGATCCCGCTGACCGGCATGGCCATGCCCTTCCTCGCCCAGGGCGGCTCCTCCGTGGTCACCAACTGGATCATCGTCGCCCTCCTCGTCCGGCTCAGCGACAGCGCCCGCAGGCCCGGCCCGGCCGAGGAGGCCGAAGCGTGATCCGCTACATCCGCTGGTGCGCGTACTTCTGCGCGCTGCTGCTCGCCGCCCTGCTGGTCAACGTCGGTCGCGTGCAGGTCTGGGAGGCCGCGGGCTACGGAGCCAACCCGGCCAACAAGCGCCCCGCCATCGAGCGCTACGCCGAACCGCGCGGGGACATCACCGTCGACGGCCGTCCCGTCACCGGCTCCCGGGACAGTCGCCAGCTGCTGCGCTACGAGCGCACGTACAAGAACGGCCCGCTCTACGCCCCCGTCACCGGCTTCGCCTCCCAGACCTACGGGACCAGCTTCCTGGAACGCGCCGAGGACCCGGTCCTCTCCGGCACCGACCCCGGACTCTCGGCCTTCCCGCTCTGGTACGAGCTCTCGCGCGGCCGCCCGGGCGGCGGGAACGCGGCCACCACCATCCGGGCGAACATGCAGCTCGCCGCGTACACCGGGCTCGCCGGCAAGCGGGGCGCGGTCGCCGCCGTGGAGCCGGCCACGGGCAAGATCCTCGCGCTGGTCAGCAGCCCCTCCTACGACCCCGGGGTGCTCTCCGGCACGGGGCCGCGGGTCAAGGAGGCCTGGGAGAGGCTCAACGCGGACCCCGCCAAGCCGATGCTCAACCGCGCGCTGCGCGAGACGTACCCGCCCGGCTCCACGTTCAAGATCGTGACGGCGGCCGCCGCCCTCGACGCGGGCGTGGTCACCGACGTGGACGCGCCGACCGAGACCCCGGACCCGTACCCGCTGCCCGGCACCAGCACCCTGCTGCCGAACGCGGGCACGGGCTGCGCCGACGCCTCGATGGCGGACGCGGTGCAGTGGTCGTGCAACACGGTGATGGCGAAGATCGGCGTACGGGTCGGGCTGCGCGGGATGACGGAAGCGGCGCGGCGGTTCGGCTTCAACGACGCGGGGCTGCGGGTGCCGGGCTGGGTGTCGCGGTCCAACTTCGACACCGACATGAGCCCCGACCAGCTGGCCCTGTCCTCGATCGGGCAGTTCAACACCAAGGCCACCCCGCTGCAGATGGCGATGGTGGCGGCGGCCGTCGCCAACGGCGGTGAGCTCAAGGCGCCCTACCTGGTGGACCGCACGACCCAGGACGACGGCGACCCGGTCCGGCGCGCCGACCAGCGCAGCCTCGGCCGGGCCATGACCCCGCTGACCGCGATGCGGATGCAGGAACTCATGGTGAAGGTGGTGGAGAGCGGCACCGGCCGCAACGCGGCGATCCCCGGCGCCGTGGTCGGCGGCAAGACCGGCACGGCCCAGCACGGCGTCGGCAACGCGGGCACCCCGTACGCCTGGTTCATCTCCTGGGCCAAGCCGGAGGGCGGCCGGCCGCCGGCCGTGGCGGTCGCGGTGGTCGTCGAGGACGCCTCGGCCGTCCGCGGGGACATCAGCGGCAACGGCGCGGCCGCGCCGATCGCCCGGGCGGTGATGCAGGCAGCACTGTCCGCCCCGTGAAACGGCCGGGCGGAGGCGGCAGTTCCGTGATTACGGTGCGGAAATGAACCACGAACTGGCACAGGTGAACATATCCCGCCTCAAGTACCCCCTGGACTCCCCGGAACTGAAGGACTTCGTCGACGGCCTCGACCACGTCAACGGCGTCGCCGACGCGGCGGAGGGCTTCGTCTGGCGGCTTGAGGGCGAAGGGGGCGACGCGACCGGGGTGAGGGTCTTCGACGATGAGTGGATCATCATCAACATGTCCGTGTGGCGTGACTTCGACGCCCTGAACGCCTTCATGTACGCCGGACGCCACCGGGAGCTGATGGCCCGCCGCCGCGAGTGGTTCGAGCACGTCAAAGAGGCCATGACGACCCTGTGGTGGGTCCCGGCGGGGCAGCGCCCCACGGTCGCGGACGCCGAGGAGCGCCTCGTCCACCTGCGGGAGCACGGCCCGACCCCGTACGCGTTCACCCTCCGCGACCAGTTCCCGCCGGCTTAGCACCCCGCCGGCTCAGCGCCTCGCCGGCTCAGCGCCTCGCCGTCGCGGTACCTCGCCGGACCTCGTGCCGCCATCCGCCCGCGCCGCCATCCGTCCCTGCCCCCGTCCGCCCGCGCCCCTATCCGCCCGCGCCCTCCGTGACGGCCTCCGCCACCTCCGCCACCCGCTGTGCCTCCTCGACCGCGAACCGTTCCCGGTCGAGGGCCTCGGCGATCTCCTCGTCCTGGCTCATCAGCAGGTCCAGGTTGGAGTCGCCCATCTCGAAGACGCCCATGTCCAGGTACGCCTTCTGCAGCCGCTCGCCCCACAGCCCGATGTCCTTCACGCACGGCACGATCCGGCTGAACAGCAGCTTGCGGAAGAGCGCCAGGAATTCCGACCGCTCGCTGAACTCCTCCGCCTCGACGCGCGAGATGCCGAAGTTCTCCAGCACCTCCACCCCGCGCAGCCGGTCGCGCATCAGGTAGCAGCCCTCGATCACGAACTCCTCGCGCTCGCGCAGCTCGGCGTCCGTCAACTGCTTGTAGTAGTCGCGCAGGGCCATCCGCCCGAAGGCCACGTGCCGCGCCTCGTCCTGCATCACGTAGGCCAGGATCTGCTTGGGCAGCGGCTTGTTCGTGGTGTCGCGGATCATCCCGAAGGCGGCCAGCGCGAGCCCCTCGATGAGCACCTGCATGCCCAGGTACGGCATGTCCCAGCGGGAGTCGCGCAGGGTGTCGCCGAGCAGTCCCTGCAGGCTGTCGTTGATCGGGTAGAGCATGCCGATCTTCTCGTGCAGGAACCGCCCGAATATCTCCGCGTGCCGGGCCTCGTCCATGGTCTGCGTCGCGGAGTAGAACTTCGCGTCCAGGTCCGGCACCGACTCGACGATGCGTGCCGCGCACACCATCGCGCCCTGCTCGCCGTGCAGGAACTGGCTGAAGTTCCATGCGCTGTAGTGCCGGCGCAGCTCGCCCCGGTCCCGCTCCGTGAGCTTGGCCCAGTGCCGGGTGCCGTGCAGCGGCAGCGTCTCGTCGGGGGTGCCCAGGGGATCGTACGGATCCACTTCGATGTCCCAGTCGATGCGCTTGGCGCCGTCCCACTGCTTGTCCTTGCCCTTCTGGTACAGGGCCAGCAGCCGTTCGCGGCCGCCGTCGTACTCCCAGCTGAAACGGGCGTTGCCGGAGGCGGGGACCGGCCAGACGGTCTCGCCCGGATCGTTGGTGTAGAGCTCGTGCGTCGACACTGACGCCCCCTCGTCTCACGTAACCGCGTACTTGCGTGTACTTGCGCGTACTTCCGTACGGGACCGGACAGTTGGCAGCGTCACACGTTGGTAGACGCGCGGTCAACAAGTCGTGCGCGAGGGATTGACGGTCTTGCTGACAGGCAGTCTCATAAGAGGTGACCGCCGGTAACTCGACGACGAGGTGTCCGAAGCCATGACCACCGTGACCGAACGAGCCGAGCTCCGCGACGCCCTCGGCCTCCTCAAGGACCGCGAGCAGATCGCCGAGCGGCTGCTCGAATCCTCGGCGAAACACTCCTTCGACCCGGACCGGGAGCTCGACTGGGACGCCCCGCCCATCGACGGCAAGTACTACTGGCCGCCCGAGCTGCTCTCCCTCTTCGACACCCCGCTCTGGAAGAAGATGGGCGAGGAACAGCGCATCGAACTCTCCCGCCACGAAGCGGCGGCGCTCGGCTCGCTCGGCATCTGGTTCGAGATCATCCTGATGCAGCTCCTGGTCCGGCACATCTACGACAAGTCCCTGACTAGCAATCACGTCCGGTACGCGCTCACCGAGATCGCCGACGAGTGCCGCCACTCGATGATGTTCGCCCGCATGATCAAGACGGGCGGCGCCCCCGAGTACCCGGTCTCCCGCACCAACCACAACCTCGCCCGGGTCCTGAAGACCGTCTCCACCACACCCGGTTCCTTCGCCTGCACCCTCCTCGGCGAGGAGGTCCTCGACTGGATGCAGCGCCTGACCTTCCCCGACGAGCGCGTCCAGCCCCTCGTCCGCGGAGTCACCCGCATCCACGTCATCGAAGAGGCGCGCCACGTCCGCTACGCCCGCGAGGAACTCCGCCGCCAGATGCTCACCGCCCCGCGCTGGGAGCAGGAACTCACCCGCGTGAGCTGCGGCCAGGCCGCCCGCGTCTTCTCGCAGGCCTTCGTGAACCCCCAGGTCTACGACAACATCGGCCTCGACCGGCGCGAGGCGCTCGCCCAGGTCAAGGCGAGCGGCCACCGCCGGGAGGTCATGCAGACCGGAGCCAAGCGGCTCACGGACTTCCTGGACGACATAGGCGTGATGCGCGGCGCCGGCCGCAGGCTCTGGAAGAGCTCGGGCCTCCTCGCCTGAACACCCCATGCCCCAGGGCCGCGGGGTGGGGCTACCCTGCGGACATGACAGCCGTACGGGCGTACCGCAGGTTGAGCGTCGAGGAGCGCCGGGCCCAGCTCCTCGACGCGGCCCTGACGTTGTTCGCGCACCGGGCGCCGGAGGAGGTCTCGCTGGACGACGTGGCCGAGGCCGCCGGCGTCTCGCGCCCCCTCGTCTACCGCTACTTCCCCGGCGGGAAGCAGCAGCTCTACGAGGCCGCCCTGCGCTCGGCCGCCGACGTGCTGCGGCTCTGCTTCGCCGAACCGCAGGCCGGACCCCTGACCCAGCGGCTCTCCCGGGCCCTGGACCGCTACCTGGCCTTCGTCGACGAACACGACGCCGGCTTCTCGGCCCTCCTGCAGGGCGGCAGCGTGGTCGAAACCTCCCGTACCACCGCCACCGTCGACGGCATCCGCAGGGCGGCCGCCGAGGCGATCCTCTTCCACCTCGGCGTGCCGGCCCCCGGCCCGCGCCTGCGCATGATGGTGCGCACGTGGATCACGGCGGTCGAGGCCGCCTCGCTGATCTGGATCGACGAGGGCAAACAGCCGGAGACCGACTCGCTCCGGGACTGGCTGGTCGACCAGTTCATCGCCCTGCTCACGGCCACGGCCGCCACCGACCCGGAGACGGCCGCGGCGGCCCGCGCCGCCCTCGCGCTCGAATCGGCGGACGGCCCGGTGGGGGTCCTGGCCCGCCGGGTGATCCCCGTGGTCTCCGAGGCGGCCCACCTGCTGTGACCGCTGAATGGCCGTGCCCCTTGAGCAGCTGTGACCCCTGAGCAGCTGTGCCCCTTGAGTAGCTGTCCCCCTGGAACAGCTGTGATTTTTGAAATGCTGTGAGACTGGTGGGGTGAGAAGCCAACACACCCCCTTCGAGGGCGGCCCGATGGACGGCCGGACCCTCCCGATCCTCCTCGGCCCGACCGGCCACCCGTCGAAGTGGTACGAGATCCCGGTCCCCGCCCCTGACGGCGGCGCCCCCACGGTGCTGCTCTACGAGCGGGTGCCGGCGGGGTACTCCAAGCGACTGGGCCTCCAGCAGGGCTGGAAGTACGTCTACGCCCCGGGCGGCCAGAAGCCGAAGCTCCGCTGGCCCTGGTCGAAGCCGACCCCGCCGGGGGAGTGAGCGCCGGGCCCCACCGGGCCCCGCGCCGCGTCGGGTCGGTGGCGGCGGGGCGCCACGTCACGGCAGCCGGGCCTCGACCAGGGTCAGTACGGCCTCGGCCCCGCCCACCGCGCCCTCGCCGTCCCCGGTGGGCTCCGCCTGCCGGAACACCAGCCCGGCCCCGATGACCTCCGCCTGCCCCACCGCGATCGTCAGCCCCAGCCCGTGCCCCTTGCCCCCGCCCCCGGTACGGAACCGCTGGGGCCCGTGGGACACGAGGTACTCGGGATAGCCGTCACCGTGGTCCCGTACCGTCACCACCGGCCCGTCCACCGTCACCACCACCGGCGCCCGCCCGTGCTTGTGGGCATTGGCGACCAGATTTCCCAGCACCCGTTCCAGCCGGCGCCGGTCGGTCTCCACGTGCGCGTCCCGCACCACGACCACCTCCGTGTCCGTCCCCGACGCCCGCACCACCCGCCGGGCGAGACGCCCGAGCTGGTGCAGGTCCGTCTCCACCACCTCGCTGCCCGAGTCGAGCCGGGAGATCTCCAGCAGGTCCTCCGTCAGCTGCCGCATCGTGCGCACCCGCTCCTGCACCAGCTCCGTCGCCCGCCCCTCCGGCAGCAGCTCCGACGCCGCCTGCAGACCGGTCAGCGGGGTGCGCAGCTCGTGCGCGACGTCCGCCGTGAACCGCTGCTCCCGCTGGAGCTTCGTCTGCAGGGTGCCCGCCATCGTGTCCAGGGCCGCCGCCACCGTCGCCACCTCGTCCTGGTGCCGCGAGGGGTCCTTCGTCCGGGGGTCCCGGACCCGTGCGTCCAGATCGCCCTGGGTGATCCGGCGGGCCACCGTCGCCGTCTGGTGCAGCCGCCGCGTCACCCGGGTCACGGCGAAGGCTCCGACCAGCAGCGTCCCGCCGATGGCCAGGACCGATGATCCGATGATCGCGTTGTCCAGCCCGCCGATCGTCCGCGCGCTCTGCCCGTAGTCGACGGCCGCGGCCAGCGCCTTCCCGTCGGCCGGGGCCGCCGCCCACATCAGCTGCCGCCCCTCGTACTCCGCCACGAGCGTCCCGCGCTGCCCGGCCAGGGCCAGTGCGCGCAGCCGGTCCGGCAGCCCGGCCGGATCCAGCCCGGACCCCGGCGGCAGCATCTCGCCGGCCTCGTAGGCGCGCGAGGCGTCGGTCAGTTTGCCCAGCGCCTTCTCACGGGCCGTCGCGACGGTCTGCCCGGTCACCTCCACGTGCACGAGCACACCCAGCACCGCCGCGAGGGAGCAGCACATCAGCACGATGAAGCACGCCGACTTCCAGGTCAGCGTCGCCGTCCACGCGGGCAGCCGGGGCCTCACCGCGCCGCTCCCGTCGAGCCGGGGCTCGGGGAGGGTCCCGGGGCCCGGCTCGGGCCGGTGCCGGGCACGCGGACGATCTGCTCCCACGTCGGCAGCATCGAGCGCTGCGTCGCGTCCCAGGACCAGGTCGTGTTCACCTCGTAGCCCGCGTTGCCGCTCGGGACGCGCAGGATCACGTCCCGTCCGGCGAGCTCGACGCTGATGACGGTGTCGGTGGTGGCCATGATCCGGTTGAGCCGGCCCTGGGCGTCCGCCGTGTACACGCGTACGGACATCTGCTGATCGGGGTACTCGATGCCGACGATCAGCTCGTCCTTGCCGTTGCCGGTGAGGTCGCGGTAGTACGGCGTCAGCACCGGACACTTCTTCGGATCGGCCCCGTCCGTCCCGCACTCCCGGATCGCGGCGACGGTCTCGGGCGGCATCCCGTCGGGACCGGTCCGCACGTTCGGGTGGGCCCTCAGCTCGGCCTGCACCAGGGCCGCCGGGTCGACCCCGTGCACGCTCTGGTCGTGGACGGGCGCGATCCCGGGTACGTACTCGGGCGGTGCGCCCCCCGGATCGGCGGGCGGTACGACGGCCCCCGCGCGCCCCGGCCACAGATGTACGGGCCCGCTCGCGGTCGGTGTCGCCCCGGCGCCGGCCAGCCCGCCGGTGTCACCGCAGGCGCCGATCAGCGGCAGCAGCAGGGCGGTCGGCAGACAGGCCCGCAGCCCGGCCCGGACGCGCCGGCGCCGGCTGCGGTGTCCGGCACCGTGGGAGGGAACGGATCCGGATCCGATCACCCGTCGACCCTCCTCTCCCATGAGCATGTGCCCGTCCACAGTAGGCAGAGCCGCATCGTTTCTGCCCGTGCGCCGGGGCCGGTGAGCCGGGGTGTCGACGACGAGCAGATGATCAGGGGAAGCGGGTGGGGAAGCCTGCCGACGAGGACCGCTGCGACGGCTTACGCGGTCGTACGGCCGCGGCGCAGCATCGCGAAGCCCAGCCCCGTGGCGCCGATCGCCGCGATGCCGCCGCCCGCGGCGAGCAGCAGCATGCCGTCACCCGGGCCGTCGGCCAGCGTGTTCAGGCCGAGCGCCTCGAAGGTCCCCGTACCCGATCCCGAGGGCGCGACGGCGGGCACGACGCGGCCGTCACGGCTCGCGGTCTTGTGCCCGGCCGGGCCGCCGGTGGCGGGGGAGCCGCCGGAGTCCTCCGTAGCGGTTCCGCTCCCGGCCCAGGAACTGAGCCGGCCGTCGGACCGCAGCGCGAGGTGCATCTCACCGGCGTCGACGAAGCCGGTGCTGCCGTCAGTGCTGGTCAGGGTGGCGGCCGTGGAGCCGTCGGGGTTGAGGACCTCGGCCTGGTAGGCACCCTTGGCCACGCGGTACACCTTCGCGGTGGAGACGCCGTCCGCGAGGGACAGGGTCTGGACCAGGGTCCGCGGGGCGACCGCGCCCTGCGCGGAGGAAGCCGACGGCACCCCCTCGGCGATCGCGGCGGCCGCGGGGAACGCCAGCAGGGTGCCGGCACACACGGTCACGGCGGCGGCGCGTACCAGACTGCGGCGGCTGCGGTTCACGGTGCTCACGGGACGTCCTTCGATGCAGGTCGGGCCCTGGGCTGTCCAGGTGGGACAAACGTATGCACCGGCCGTTGCGGTAACCCGTTGCTTCTGTAACAGCCACGCCTCAGCGACCCGACGGAGTCGTTACACGCCACGGTCCGGACGATCCCCGCCGCGGGCCGGACCCCACCGGGGGATTGCCGCGGGCCGCGAGGCCTGGTCCCATGGACGCCGGGGGTGAGGGCAATGGCTTCGACTTCGGCTTCGGCTTCGGCTTCGCGGGGACTGAAGGTGCTGCCGAGCGGCCGTCCGGGCCGCGGCAGGCTGTACGTGAACCTGCCCGACGGCCGGGCGGTGGCCTGGTACGACCGGCGGGCCAACCGGATCAGCGTGCTGGCGGACGAGCGCCGGGAGGAGATCCTGACGGCGTTACGCCCCTACCTCACCGGAACCGTCGCCATCGGCCCGCCACCCGTCCCCACGGCCGAGGACCTGCTCCGCCTGTCCCTCCCGCCCGACGAGGACCTGGCCCCGAACCGGCCGGGGGAGGCGCAGCTCGGCACCCTCACGTACGGCACCACGGGCACCCGCGCCCGGCACCGGCTCCGGCAGGAGCTCACGGTGAGGCAGCGGATGGGCGACGTACTGGACGCCCTGGCGGAACTCGAGGACTGGAAGGTCCTCCACTCCCTGCACTCCCTCCACCCCATCGCGGACCACCTGCTCATCGGCCCGCCCGGCGTCTTCTGCATCCGCACGGTCCAGGGCCGCCGCCAGCGCGCGGTGATCGGAGACCTGCTCCTCACGGTGGGCCGCTCCGACCCCACCCCGGACCCCCGCGAGGCCCGCCGCGCGGCGGCGTACGCGACCCGCGCCCTCTCCACCCCGGTGACCCCGGTCCTGGCCGTGGTCGACGCGACCCGCCTGGAGGTCGCCCCCACCCTCCGCGACGTCCGCGTCATCACCCCGTCAACGACATCGACCTTCCTGACGAACGCCCCCACCACCCTCAAACTCCCGGACGTAGAAGCCCTCTTCACCACGGCCAGAGACCGCCGAACCTGGCACTGACGCCTCCGGCGTCCTTCAGCGTCCCGGATCACCGGAAGCCTTCAGCCGTCCCCGACTTGTGATGCGCGGGTCTGGCTTTCAGCCGCCCCGACCTTTGATGTGGGGGTCTGGCGTTCAGCCGTCCGAGTGTTGAGGTGCGAGGTCTGCCTTTTTCAGCCGTCCGGCGTTTGAGGACCGGTGCCTGGGGCGGAGCCCCAGGGGGTCCGGGCGGCAGCCCGGTACCCCCTTCCAGTGGGTCTGCGCTGAGGTGCGGGTTATAGGAGGAGCCTTGGAGGGGCCGGGCGCCAGCCGGTTACCCCTCCCAGCGGGTCCGGCGCTGAGGTGCGGGGTCGGGGGCGGAGCCCCAAGGGGGGTCCGGGCGCAGCCCCGTACCCCTCCCAGCCCGTCCGGCGCTTGAGGACCGGGTCAGGGCGGAGCCCTGGGAACGGAGGAAGGGCGGGTAGGGGACTCCGCCCCGCAGGGCCGGCGGCCGGCCCACGGCCCCCTCAAGCGGAGCTCCGCTTGCGCGGCGTCACCGCCTTCTTCGCGGCAGCCCGTGCCGGCTTCGACTCCGCGGCCTTGGCCGAAGCCGCCGTCTTCTTCACAGCCGCCGCAGCGGACTTCTTCTTCGCAGCGGCCGAAGCCGTCGACTTCTTCCCGGCACCGGCACCGGCACGGGAACCCCCACCCGCCGCCGAAGCCGTCGACTTCTTCCCGGCACCCGCACCCGCACCCGCACCCGCACGGGAACCCCCACCCGCCGCCGACGCAGTCGACTTCTTCCCGCCCACCGCTTTGGGCGCGGCCCCGGCCCCGGCCCCCCCGCGCGCGCCCTTCCGCCGAATCGGCGTGACCTCCGCCCCAGCACCATCCCCCTCCGCCTCCGGCGAACCCGCCCCCGTCCGAGAAGCCTTCGCCGCCCGCACACTGTTCTCCAACGCCGCCATCAGGTCGATGACCTGCCCACCCGCACCCTCCGCCGGGGGTCCCGGCGCCACAGCCTGTTCACCCCCACCCGCCTTCGCCGCGACCATCGCCTCGACCGCTTCCCGGTAGTCGTCGTGCAGCGAGTCCATCTCCACCTCCCCCAACGTCGCCATCAGCGCATCCGCGAGGTCCAGCTCGGCCTCCCGCACCGACACCGCACCCTCGGGCGCCACCCCCTCCGGAACCCGGATCTCGTCCGGCCACAGGAGCCCGTGCATCGCGATCACGTCGTCGACGACCCGCAGCATGCCCAGCCGTTCCCGCCCCCGCAGCGCGTACTTCGCGATCGCGACCTTCCGGCTCCGCTTCAGCGCCTCCCGCAGCAGCGTGTACGGCTTGGCCGCCGTCGCCCCGCTCGCCGCCAGGTAGTACGCCGCGTCCATCTGCAGCGGATCGATCTGATCGGCAGGCACGAACGAAACGATCTCGATCGTCTTGGCGGTGGCGATCGGCAGCTGCGCCAGGTCCTCATCCGTGATCGGAATGATCGACCCGTCGGCCTCCTCGTACCCCTTGCCGATCTCGGCGGTCGGCACCTCCTCCCCGTCCAGCTCGCAGACCTTGCGGTAGCGGACCCGCCCGCCATCGCTGGCATGGATCTGGCGGAAGGAGATCGAGTGGCTCTCCGTGGCGTTCACGAGCTTGATCGGAATGCTGACCAAGCCGAAGGAGATCGCCCCGTTCCATATGGATCGCACGGTTCCTCCTGTTTCGTGGCAGTCTCATCGTATGACGCCGATCACCCTGGTGGAGGGCCGTCGTATTTCGCTCAGCAACCTCGACAAGGTCCTCTACCCGGAGACCGGCTTCACGAAGGGCGAGGTCCTCCACTACTACGCCACGGTCGCGGGCTCCCTGCTCGCCCACATCCACGACCGCCCGGTGTCCTTCCTGCGCTATCCCGACGGCCCGGACGGACAGCTCTTCTTCACGAAGAACCCGCCGCCCGGTACCCCCGGCTGGGTGAAGACCACCCCGGTTCCGCGTTCCGAGGACCTACGGGCCGAGCAGGTGGTCGTCGCCGACCTGCCCACCCTCATGTGGGCCGCCAACCTCGTCGTCGAGTTCCACACCCCCCAGTGGCCGGCCGGCGCCCCCGCCCTCGCCGACCGCCTGATCCTGGACCTCGACCCGGGTCCCCCCGCCACCGTCGTCGAATGCTCCGCCGCGGCCCTGTGGCTCCGGGACCGGCTGGCCGCCGACGGCCTCCACGCCTCCCCCAAGACCTCCGGCTCCAAGGGACTCCACCTGGCGGTCCCCCTCGAACCGACCCCCTCCGAGCACGTGTCGGCGTACGCGAAGGCCCTCGCCCAGGAGGCCGAGCGCGAGCTCCCCGACCTCGTCGTGCACCGGATGGCCAAGGCACTGCGCCCCGGGAAGGTCTTCGTCGACCACAGCCAGAACGCCGCCGCCAAGACCACGGCGGCCCCCTACACGCTGCGCGCCCGCGATCTGCCCACCGTCTCCACCCCCCTGTCCTGGGCGGAGGTCCAGTCCTGCCGGACCCCTTCCGACCTGGTCTTCCTCGCCGACGACATCGTGCCCCGACTGGCCCGTGAAGGCGATCTCTTCGCCCCGCTCCTCGACCCCGGCCGGGCCGGACGGCTCCCGTGATCACCGTCGCGCTCGCGGTCGCCGTACGGACGCTGCCGCGCGGGCCCGGTCTCGCGTACGAGCCCAAGTTCGACGGCCACCGCCTCGTCGTCATCCGCACCGTCGACGGGGTGAGCCTCCAGGCCCGCTCCGGCCGCATCGTCACCGCGGCCTTCCCCGACCTCGCGGCGGCCGCACACCACCTGCCCGCCGGGACCGTCCTCGACGGGGAGGTGGTGGTCTGGCACGCGGGCCGCACCGAGTTCGCGCTCGTACAGCGCCGGGCGGCCGCTGCCTCGGCCGCGCGGGCCGGCGTACTGGCACAGACCCTCCCGGCCTCGTACGCGGCCTTCGACGTCCTCGAACTCGCCGGGCTGGACCTGCGCGCCCGCCCCTACGAACGCAGGCGCGCGCTCCTCGTCGACCTGCTGCTGCCGCTGGGCCCTCCGCTGCAGCCGGTCCCGATGACGACGGACCCGGAGCTCGCGGAGACCTGGTACGAGACCCTGCCCGCCAGCGGTATCGAGGGCCTGGTCGTGAAACGGATGGACCAGCCCTACCCCGCCGGCCAGCGCGGCTGGCAAAAGCTCCGCCACACCAACGTCCGCGACGCGGCGGTGGTCGGCTACACGGGCACCGCCCGCCGCCCGCTCGCACTCGTCCTGGTCATGCCGGTCGGCGACGAGACCCCGCTGGTGTCGAGCCCCCTGACGGCGGCGCTCCGCACCGAGGTGGCGGCCGCCGTGGCCGAGCGCACCTCAGCACACACCTCGCACGCCTCTCAGGGCGCCACCGTCACGGCCATCGGCCTCGGCGAGGTCCCCTTCCACCTCCTGGACCCGCCGCTGACGGCCGAGGTCCGCCACACCTCGACCCGCCACCCGCCACCGGAGGTCCTGCGCCTGCGCACAGACCTGTGACCCGCGCGGGAGGCGCGGGTCACAGGCCGGCCGGCCCGTCGGCGGGTGATCGCGGGGTCAATCGTGCGCGCCCCGCCCCGAGTTCGGTGGAGCGCCGGGCTGCGGGTGCGGGCCCGGCCCTTCGACCTGCCTGTATCCGGACTCCCGTTCGGCCCTGACCTCCTTCGGATGGCTTGAGGTGGTGGAGCCGAAGTTCCCGTAGCCCTGCATCTCGTGCGGGCGCAGGCCGCCCTCGGGGATCTCCACAGGGTCCCGCTCCTCGCGCACCTCGTAGACCGCACCGCCGTTCGGCAGGTGGGGTTGGCTCTCGGGAGTGGGCGGCGGGGGCTCGTTGGCGCGGACCCGCTGGCCGAGCTTGAAGCCGCCGAGAAGAACGCCTACCACGGCGATCCCGACGACCAGGAACCACGCGATGTTGGTCAGTGTTCTGTCCAACGCGAGGAAGGTCAGAGTCGTGTCCATGTGACCCATTTTCCCGCATCGGCGCCCATTTCACCCGATCACGCCCCCGAGCCGCCTCCTCACCCCTTGAGCGGCCCGTCCGCATCCCGCACTCCACGCACTTCCCTGCCCCCGAGCACCGCCAGGATCTCCGCACAGATGGCCAGCGCCGTCTCCGCCGGAGTCTGCCCGCCCAGATCCAGGCCGATCGGCCCGTGCACCGTCCGCAGCCGCTCCTCGCTGACCCCGGCCGCGAGCAGCCCCTCGCGGCGCCGCGCGGTGGTCTTGCGGGAGCCGAGCGCACCGACGTACGGAATCCCCAGCGCGAGCGCGGTCCGCAGCGTCGGCACGTCGAAGTCCGGATCATGGCTCAGCATCGCCAGGCAGGCCGCGTCACGCCGCGCCTCGAGCAGCTTCTCGGCCTCGCCCCCGGAAACGACGATGCTCACCTCCCACCCGAGCAGACGGGCCTGCGCCTCGATGACCTCGGCCAGCTCCCCGCCCCCGCCGATCACCACGTACGGAGCCGAGGGGTACGCCTCGACGAGCACCAGCCCGGACCCCGCGTACAGCGCGTCCCGCCCCGGCCGCCGCGTCCGCAGCAGCTCGCCGGCCCGCCGCTCGGCGTCACCGGACGGCTGATCGGACCCCCGCACCACGACACTGACGGCCTGATCCGCCCGCTCGTTCAACTGGGTCACGAGCGCGACCCCGACCCCCTGCCCGAGCAGCTCCCACCACTCAGCGGGAATCGCGCTCAGCGGCTGCAACAGCACCTCGGCCTGCCCGCCGCACGTCAGCTTCGCCTCGACGGCCTCGCCGCCACCCACCGAAACCTCGCACACCCGCGCGGTCTCCCCGCCCCCCATGGAGGCAGCCTCCGCCACCAGCTCGGCGTCGAACACCCCCCGGTACAGGGCCCCGACGCACTCCCCGCGCGCATCCACGAGCACCGCCCCGGCCGGATCACGGGGCCCGAACCCCTGCTCGGTCACGGGCCGCGCCAGAAACCCGACCCGCCCCTCGGCCACCCACTGCCGCGCCGTCTCCACCAAGTCACGCATTTCGCGCCGCCCCATCCTCACCGTCAGAGCACGCCACAAAGCACCAGGTCAACGACACCAAGTGGCCTCCCGCCCAACGTACGCACCCCCACCCCTCCACCCCACCCCCCAAAACCCACAGTTCCACCCCCACATCCTTCGTACGGACCACCGGACCCGACCCCGGAACTGCGGTCGCCGCACAGGCGCCAGACGCTGCCCGAACCTCACTCCACGGCGAGACCGTCACGTACGTGATGCTTGGAGGTCAGGATCGGCCTGGACGCAGAGGGCATGCCACGCACCGACGCGGAGAACACCCCCCACCGGCGACCGGCGTACAGAAACCTTCCGCAGAACGGCAGTTGACCCAAGAAACGCGAGGACCCCGTCTCAGCGTTCTCGCTGACGGCGGGGTCTTGGACACACGTGCACCGTGTGCCCCCGGCAGGATTCGAACCTGCGCACACGGCTCCGGAGGCCCCGGGCGTCTCACGCGTTCCATCAGGTCAGCGCCTTACAGACTCCGACCGATCCCCCGCCGGTCCACGCATAGGCCGCGGACCGGCGATGAGGGAGCACGTACGGGATGAGGCCCGGTTCGGTGCTGTCGTAGCTCTTGCCCTCGGGCCAGATCACGACACATCCCTGGCTCTGGGCGAGGTCGAGCAGGTCCCTGATCTCATAGCCGCGACAAAGGGCATGAGCTTGGGAATCACCGGGCCGTCACGGAGGGGTTGACGCTGACCAGTGCAAACGGCCTCTGGTGATGAATCGCGAGGCGTCGCGCCCGACTGCTCTTGACCGCTGGGATCCGCTCTTCCTGGCACGAATGCGGCACGGGCTTCCATCCGCTCTGACGGGTCGCGTCACCGACCCCGCATCCGACAACACTGTCACCCGAATGGCCCAACATGAGGTGCCACCCACACGGGTGAAGATCAAGCTGGCTAGTGCCCCAACCGAGGCAATCTGTGAAAGGCGAACCACATGCGCATTCGACGAATACTCGCCGCGGTCTTCGCCACGGCAGCCCTCGCCGGACTCGGTCTCACAGGCGCCGCCACCGCCACCGCCACCCCCGGCAGCGTCACCCCGGCCAGCGTCACCCCGGGTGAGTGCACGGACAACGGCGGAACGATCGATCGGTCGACGCCCGTGCTCCCGACCTGCAGGGGCGGTATGTACGACGGGCAGACGGTCGACTAATCCCCACTAGGCCCGTTGCGTCAGTGGATCGTCGCCCCGCAGCCACGCGTTGCGGGGCGACTCCCTCGCGAGCGTTCTCCCTCGGCTGACGGCTCAACGTACCTGGGAGGCGTGACGATCGCACACGGGCCCGGGCCTTCGCCGTGGAGCGGGTGACGGGAATCGAACCCGCGCTCTGAGCTTGGGAATTACCGATCTTGCCCGCACGATCCCGCCCCTGAGCTGTATGAACGGGTACGAGGGAGAACCTGCGGGCCGACCCTGGCGCCCGCCGTCTACCGCTGCTCCCCGCCCTGCCTGGCACGCGTCTGGCACGGCTCGACCGGGGTCTGGTGGGGGCTATCTAGGACGCCGATCGCACGCCACGCCGTACGGCCACCCCGTGAGCCGCCTCTTACCCCCACCAGTTTGGCTTCCGCCTGGGGCGCCCCCGGGCGCCGGTTGTCGGGACGACGTGACCGTACGGCCATGGGGGATCTGACTTCAAGGCGTTTCTCAGTTAGACACATAGCCCTGCGCTAGGGGGGCGGCCACCGAACAGCTCCGGGTAAGGGCAACGTTCCGGTGAAGCCTCCGGCCGATCTGCCCACTGCCACCAGATGTGGCGCTGGGAACAGCCCCATACGCCGCGGCGAACGTGCTCATTGCCACGATCGCAGAGAGCGAACCCGCCGAACTTCATCGGCTGACTGCACTCGGGACATTGGGGAGTCGGACGGCATGAGCGGACCGTACTCGGCTGGCCGGCTCCCTGCACCCTTAGCCTTCTGATCCGTAGCTCTAGCCCGACCGGTCAGCGACGGCCATACCGGCCACTACGGGGCCTCGGAAGGACGTTGAAAATCAGGGGCAGTTGCTGTGGTTGCGGTATGAAGCTGCTGTACCGCTACGGCCTGCTCCGCGTTCTCAGTCCGGTACGAGACCGTCAAGACGTGGAACCCTCCACCGCTGGAGGATCGTCCTGGCTGCTCTCCAAAGCGAGGACGAAAGGGCTCGCAGACAACCTCCGGTCCAAGTTGATGCGGGCGGCCCGTGACGGCGAGGAATTCGACACGGAGTCGGGCCTTCCCGGTTCGATGGCCGAGCAGAAGGCGACGCTGAGCTGGTACGCCTTCGCGCTCAAGTACCTCGCCATGAAGTGGCCCCACGCGGCGCCGAACACCCGGGACGGGATCAACGCGCGCGAGCGGTGCTTGATTCACTGAAGGTCAAATTGGATGGGACTGCGGCTGCTGCTGAGACCGTACGGCGGAAGCGGCGCACCTTGGTCAATGCCCTGCACTACGCGGTGGATCTCGGGGAATTCCGGGCTGAAGAACCGGCCCACGGAAGACGTCCGGCGAGTGCCGATCCCACCCCAGCTCGTGAGCATCCTGCGCGAGCACCTCGATACCTTCGGCACCGCCAAGGACGGACGCCTCTTCTTCAGCGAGGGCGGGGGAGTGGTCTCCTCCTCGACCTACTACCGGGCGTGGCAGGAAGCCCGAGTGCTGGCCCTGCCGCCGGCCGCCGCTGCTTCGCCGCTCGCCCACCGGCCTTACGACCTGAGGCACTCGGCGCTCTCTCCCTGGCTCAATGCCGGTGTCGACCCCACCGAGGTCGCCGAGCGGGCGGGCAACAGCGTGGAGGTCCTGCTCAGTCGGTACGCGAAGTGCCTCGACGGTCGGCAGGAGGTGGCCAACCGGAGGATTGAAGATCTACTCAGCGAGTACGAGTGATCGCGAGTGACTGGCGATACGCTGCGAGGCCCCTGGACCTGTCCGGGGGCCTTCCGCGTTTCTACGGCTGACCTGGGGCGATGGACCAAGATCCTGTCCACGAATAGTCCACAGGGCCTGACATACGGGTGCACAGGGCGGCAGTTGGCTGCGCATACGCGAAGACCCCGTTCTCAGCGTTAGGGCTGATGGCGGGGTCTTTGGGCACTTCATGCGAAGTGCCCCCGGCAGGATTCGAACCTGCGCACACGGCTCCGGAGGCCGTTGCTCTATCCCCTGAGCTACGGGGGCGCTGTCGCTGGTGTTGCTGCGACGGGTTGAACACTACCAGCTTCCCGGTGGTGATCAGGAACGGATTCCGGGGGATCGGGGCGTGGGTCGCTCGGACGGGGTGGAAGTGGCAAAAACCCGGACGCGGGAGCCGGGGCGGACCTACTCTCGAGTTGTGTCAGGCGCCTCGGGCCGGGTGCTTGTTGTCGACGACAACAAGGTCATCCGGCAGCTGATCAAGGTCAATCTCGAGCTGGAGGGCTTCGAGGTCGTGACCGCGAACGATGGTGTCGAGTGCCTGGACGTGGTGCATCACGTGCTGCCCGATGTGATCACCCTTGATGTGGTCATGCCCCGCCTGGACGGGTTCGGGACTGCCGCGAAGTTGCGGGCCGACCCGAGGACGCGGCATCTGCCCGTTGCGATCGTGAGCGCCTGCACGCAGAACGAGGTCGAGACCGGGATCGCCGCCGGCGTGGACGCCTTCCTCGCCAAGCCCTTCGAGCCCGCGGAGCTGGTGCGTGTCGTGCACCGGCTCATCGAGCGCCGTGACAGGAGGGAGAGGAAGGGTGCTCCCGCCGGGAGGGGGAGGGGGTGACCCTTTCAGTCGCTCCAGTTGGTTCCCGTCGCGCCCGTCGCGCCCGAGGTTGTAGCTCTGCTCGGCCCTTCGGGTCTTGCAGTTCCCTTCGTCCTTGCGGCCCTTCCGGTTGGGGCCGCTGTTCACATGGCGAAACCGTTCGCGTGACGTGGGGGCTTCTCCCCTAGGCTGGTCACGTGACCCCCGTCGACCTCTCCCGCTCCGTCGTGCGCGCCCTGCGCCGCGCCGTCGAGGACGGGGAGCTGCCCGCCGGTGTGGTCGTGCCCGAGCGGGTCGTCGTCGAGCGGACGCGGCCCGGGGGAGTGGGGGACTACGCCTCGCCCGTCGCGTTCGGGGTGGCGAAGGGTGCCGGAGTCGCGCCCCGTGGAGTGGCCGAGGTGCTGGCCCCGCGGCTGGCGGGTCTGCCCGGGATCGAGCGGGTGGAGATCACCGGAGCCGGGTTCCTGAACTTCGTACTCGCCGCGAGTTCCGTCGGAGAGTTCGTACGGGGCATTCGGGCCGGCGGAGCGTCGTACGGACTCGCCCCCGAGGGGTGCCGGGCCCCCGAGCCCGTCGACGGCGGCCCCGGTGCGGCCCTGCGTGAGCGCGTCGTGCGCGCTGCCGTGCAGCGGATTGCCGCAAGTCAGGGGGTGGGGGGAGATCGTGCCGCCGCCGACGCTCCCCGCGTCGCCCCCGTAGCCAAGCGGGACGGGGACGTGGTCGCCGCGTACGGGGCCGGCGCTGCCGTCTGGGCGATGCTGGGCGTTCCCGCCGCCGAGACCCCCGTGTTCTCCGCGTCGCTGCTCGTCCAGGACGAGTCCAATGAGTTCTTCCGGGTGCGGTACGCCCACGACCGGGCGCGCGCCCTGACCCGTAATGCCGGGCAGTTGGGGTTCAGCAGTGAGCCCGGTGAGCCCGGTGAGCCCGGTGAGCCCGGAAGCCCGGGTGAGGTGCATGGCGCCGACGTCCTGCTCGGGGTTCTTCGCGACCACCCCCTCGTGCTCGAAGCCGCCGCGCACCACCGTGCGCCCGAGCGGCTCGTCCGGCAGCTCGTCGCGATCGCCGACGCCCTGCTCGACTTCCAGTACCACGTCCTGCCCAAGGGCGACGAGAAACCCTCGGCCGCCCACCGTGCCCGGCTGGCCCTTGCCGAAGCCGCCGGGACGGTGCTGGCCGGCGGCCTGGCCCTGCTCGGCATAGACGTGCCCGACCACCACCACCTGTGATGCCGCGAACAGTATGCGATCTGATGTGATCCGACGTGATCCGATGTGTCTCGTTGGGGTCCGATGTGATTCGCCTGTGTTCCGGTTGATTTGCGAAGAGAGAATGTCGAGATGAGTCGTTCCGCACACCCCGCCGGGCCCCGCCACGCCGACGTCATGCCCGAGGGCCACTACGCCCCGCCGCCCGCCGACCTCAACGCGCTCGACGAGAAGGTCTGGGCCCGGACGGTGAGCCGGAACGCGGACGGTGTCGTGTCCGTCGGCGGGATCGAAGTCACCAAGCTCGCCGAGGAGTTCGGGACGCCCGCCTACTTCCTCGACGAGGAGGACTTCCGGGCGCGCTGCCGTGCCTGGGCGCACGCCTTCGGGCCGGACGCCGACGTCTTCTACGCCGGCAAGGCGTTCCTCTCCAAGGCCGTCGTGAAGTGGCTCAAGGAGGAGGGGCTCAACCTCGACGTGTGTTCCGGAGGGGAGCTCGCCACCGCGCTCGCCGCCGGGATGCCCGCCGAGCGGATCGCCTTCCACGGCAACAACAAGTCCACCACGGAGATCACCCGTGCCATCGAGGCCGGTGTCGGCCGGATCGTGCTCGACTCCTTCCAGGAGATCGCCCGCGTCGCGCACATCGCCCGCGAGCGCGGCGTACGCCAGCCCGTGCAGATCCGCGTCACCGTGGGCGTGGAGGCGCACACCCACGAGTTCATCGCCACCGCGCACGAGGACCAGAAGTTCGGGATCGCCGTCGCCGACGGGTCGGCGGCCGAGGCCGTACGGCGCGCCCTGGGGCACGACAGCCTGGAGCTGCTCGGCGTCCACTCCCACATCGGCTCGCAGATCTTCGACATGGCCGGCTTCGAGGTCTCCGCCAAGCGCGTCGTACGCCTCCTCGCCGCCGTGCGCGACGAGCACGGGGTGGAGCTCCCCGAGATCGACCTCGGCGGCGGGCTGGGCATCGCCTACACCTCCGCCGACGACCCGCGCGAGCCGCACGAGATCGCCAAGGCCCTGCACGAGATCGTCGCCCGCGAGTGCGAGGCGGCCGGCCTGCGCGCCCCGCGGATCTCCGTCGAACCCGGACGGGCGATCGTGGGGCCGACGGCCTTCACCCTGTACGAGGTCGGGACGATCAAGCCGCTCGAGGGCCTGCGGACGTACGTCTCCGTCGACGGCGGGATGTCCGACAACATCCGGACGGCCCTCTACGACGCCGAGTACTCGGTCAGCCTCGTCTCCCGGACCTCCGACGCGGAGCCCATGCTGGTGCGCGTCGTGGGCAAGCACTGCGAGAGCGGTGACATCGTGGTCAAGGACGCGTTCCTGCCCGCCGACGTGGCCCCCGGGGACCTCCTCGCGGTGCCGGCCACCGGCGCGTACTGCCGTTCCATGGCGAGCAACTACAACCACGTGCTCCGCCCGCCCGTCGTCGCGGTGCGCGACGGAGAGGCGCGTGTCATCGTCCGCCGGGAGACGGAGGAGGATCTCCTGCGTCTCGACGTCGGCTGACACGCATTCTTCTGGGGGACGGCCCCCGGACCTCGGAATAGGTGTCTCACTCAATGGACCGAGGGTGGAAACTGTTGTCCATTGAGTGAGACTGGTTCACACCTGGGGTGCAAACCGCGCAACAGGTACTGATGTGAAGATCGAAAGGCGTAGGTCGAATGATGCGTACGCGTCCGCTGAAGGTGGCGCTGCTGGGCTGTGGAGTGGTCGGCTCGGAAGTTGCCCGCATCATGACGACGCACGCCGACGACCTGACGGCCAGGATCGGCGCGCCCGTCGAGCTCGCGGGCGTCGCCGTGCGCCGCCCCTCCAAGGTCCGCGAGGGCATCGACCCGGCCCTGGTCACCACCGATGCGACCGCGCTGCTCAAACGCGGTGACATCGACGTCGCGATCGAGGTCATCGGCGGCATCGAGCCGGCCCGCACCCTGATCACCACCGCCTTCGAGCACGGCATCTCCGTGGTCTCGGCGAACAAGGCGCTGCTCGCCCAGGACGGCGCCGCGCTGCACGCAGCCGCCGAGGCGGCCGGGCTGGACCTGTACTACGAGGCCGCCGTCGCCGGCGCCATCCCGCTGGTCCGTCCCATGCGCGAGTCCCTCGCGGGCGACACGATCAACCGGGTGATGGGCATCGTCAACGGCACGACGAACTTCATCCTCGACAAGATGGACTCCACCGGCGCCGGGTACCAGGAGGCCCTCGACGAGGCCACCGCCCTCGGGTACGCCGAGGCCGACCCCACCGCCGACGTGGAGGGCTACGACGCCGCCGCCAAGGCCGCGATCCTGGCCGGCATCGCCTTCCACACCCGGGTCCGCCTGGACGACGTCTACCGCGAGGGCATGACCGAGGTCAGCGCCGCCGACTTCGCGTCCGCCAAGCGCATGGGCTGCACCATCAAGCTCCTCGCCATCCTGGAGCGCGCCGCCGACGGCGAGTCCGTCACCGCCCGCGTCCACCCGGCGATGATCCCGCTGACCCACCCGCTCGCCTCCGTCCGCGAGGCCTACAACGCGGTGTTCGTCGAGGCGGAGGCCGCCGGGCGGCTCATGTTCTACGGTCCGGGCGCGGGCGGCGCGCCGACCGCGTCCGCGGTCCTCGGCGACCTCGTCGCCGTCTGCCGCAACAAGCTCGCCGAGGCAAAGGGGCCCGGCGAGTCGGCGTACACCCAGCTGCCGGTCAGCCCCATGGGGGATGTCGTCACCCGTTACCACATCAGCCTCGATGTGGCGGACAAGCCGGGCGTCCTCGCCCAGGTGGCGACCACCTTCGCGGAGCACGGAGTGTCGATCGACACCGTCCGCCAGCAGGGTCGCCAAGCTCAAGACGGCGAGGCCTCCCTCGTCGTCGTCACTCACCGCGCACCCGACGCCGCCCTCTCCGGGACCGTCGAGGCGCTGCGGAAGCTGGACACCGTCCGCGGTGTCGCCAGCATCATGCGTGTTGAAGGGGAGTAAGGACCCATGAGCAGCAATCGCACCCACCAATGGCGCGGCATCATCGAGGAGTACCGGGACCGCCTGCCGGTCACGGCCACGACTCCGGTGGTCACGCTCCGTGAGGGCGGCACTCCCCTCGTCCCCGCCCAGGTGCTCTCCGAGCGCACCGGCTGCGAGGTACACCTGAAGGTCGAGGGGGCCAACCCCACCGGGTCCTTCAAGGACCGCGGCATGACCATGGCGATCACCAAGGCCAAGGAGGAGGGCGCCAAGGCCGTCATCTGCGCCTCCACGGGCAACACCTCGGCCTCTGCCGCCGCCTACGCGGTGCGTGCCGGGATGGTCTCCGCCGTCCTCGTGCCCCGCGGCAAGATCGCGCTCGGCAAGATGGGTCAGGCGCTCGTGCACGGCGCCAAGATCCTCCAGGTCGACGGCAACTTCGACGACTGCCTGGCCCTGGCCCGCGCGCTTTCCGACAACTACCCGGTGGCGCTGGTCAATTCCGTCAACCCGGTACGCATCGAGGGCCAGAAGACGGCGGCCTTCGAGATCGTGGACGCGCTCGGCGACGCCCCGGACATCCACGTGCTGCCCGTCGGCAACGCCGGCAACATCACCGCGTACTGGAAGGGCTTCAAGGAGTACAAGGCCGATGGCCTGGCCTCCCGTACGCCCCGCGTGTGGGGTTTCCAGGCCTCGGGCTCCGCGCCGATCGTGCGCGGCGAGGTCGTCAAGGAGCCGCACACCATCGCCACCGCGATCCGCATCGGCAACCCGGCCTCGTGGGACTACGCCCTGCAGGCCCGGGACGAGTCGGGCGGCCTCATCGATGAGGTGACGGACCGCCAGATCCTGGCCGCCTACCGCCTGTTGGCCGCTCAGGAGGGCGTCTTCGTCGAGCCCGCCTCGGCCGCTTCGGTGGCCGGTCTGCTCAAGGCCGTCGAGCTCGGCCTGGTCGACCCCGGCCAGAAGATCGTGTGCACCGTCACCGGCAACGGCCTGAAGGACCCCGACTGGGCCGTCGCCGGCGCTCCCCAGCCGGTCACCATCCCGGTCGACGCCGAAGCCGCCGCCATCCGCCTCGGCCTCGTCTGACCGGGAGCCCCGGGCCGGAATTCCGGCCGACGGTCCCCGGGACCCCTGGGACCCCCGGGACCCCCGGGACCCCCGTGGTCCCAGCAGTACCGCAGTAACCGAGTTGCCGGATTCCGGAAGCCTTTCGAAGGCAGAGGAATCCGGCAACTCGGGCCGTACGGCACAAAGAACGACGGAATCCCGCCAGATATCTTGGCGGAAACCCGACCTGACCGGCGGGAGCCGGCGACACGCATCGTGCGCCTGCTGTGCGCCCTATGTCGGAGAAGAACCTTCCTTCGATAGGCTGTACTTACATCCGCCGCCGTGCATATGACCGCGGTGCTGCCCACAGGGCCTTCGGGTGTCGTACGTTCTCCAGTACATTCACAGCGAGCCAGCGAAAATCCCGTCTCGCACAGTCACAAGGAGTGTCATCGGAAGATGGCCGGTCCAGCGTTCCGCGCCGCCGCCGTACGGGTGCGCGTTCCCGCCAGCAGTGCCAACCTCGGCCCGGGCTTCGACGCCTTCGGGCTGGCCTTGGGGCTCTATGACGATGTCGTCGTACGCGTGGCCGATTCCGGCCTGAACATCGACATCGCGGGCGAAGGTGCCGACACCCTGCCGCGGGACGAGAGCCACCTCCTCGTACGTTCCATGCGCACCGCCTTCGACCTGCTGGGCGGCCAGCCGCGCGGCCTCGAGGTCGTCTGCGCCAACCGCATCCCGCACGGCCGCGGCCTCGGCTCCTCCTCCGCCGCGATCTGCGCGGGCATCGTGGCCGCCCGCGCCGTGACCATAGGCGGAGAGGCCAAGCTCGACGACACGGCGCTGCTGGAGCTCGCCACCGAGATCGAGGGCCACCCCGACAACGTCGCCGCCTGTCTGCTCGGCGGCTTCACCCTCGCGTGGATGGACGGCGGCAGCGCCAAGGCGATCCGCATGGAGCCCGCCGATTCCATCGTTCCGGTGGTCTTCGTCCCCTCCAAGCCGGTCCTGACGGAGACCGCGCGCGGCCTGCTGCCGCGCACCGTCCCGCACGTGGACGCCGCCGTCAACGCGGGCCGCGCGGGTCTGCTCGTAGAGGCCCTGACCAGGCGTCCCGAGTTCCTGCTGCCGGCCACCGAGGACCGTCTCCACCAGGAGTACCGGTCCCCGGCGATGCCCGAGAGCGTGGCGCTCGTGGCCCGACTGCGGGCGGACGGCATCCCCGCGGTGATCTCCGGCGCGGGACCCACGGTCCTCGCGCTGGTCGACAACGGTGCGGCCGACAAGGTCGCACGGCTCGCGGGCGAAGGGTGGGCGGCCAACCGGCTCGCACTCGACGCCGCGGGCGCGAGCGTACTTCCGCTGGGAACCCAGGGCGGCTGATCCGCGCAGGAGAGGACACAGCCGGCCAGGGGCGGGCGGCCAGGGCAGGCCGCCCGCGCGGAGCCCGCGCGAAACCCGCGCGGATGGGCTCGATAGCCGGTGATGGAGAGGGGGAATGTCTGTTGGATCCGGTAGTGTTAGTCTCAAGTGCGCATCCGAAGCCGCCATGGCTTGGTGCTCAGTGTCCCTATCAGGGACCACCTTTCTTCCGGGAGCCTCCCCGACTGCTTTGATCGCTGCCAGCAGTTTCGAGCACGCTCCGGAATCGGCGTGACATTCCCACGCTTCCAGCTCGGGGGCTTCTCGCCGGAACCACCCACGCACATGCACGTTTCTCTCCGCCGTATCTCTATCGGCGGACCACCGCCCCGGCACAGTCCGCACATTCCGGACTGTTGTCGGACAGCACAACCGGTCGCCGAGCCAGACAGGCCGACGTCCGCTCCAGGGAAGGACCCTTCGTGAGCGACACCACCGATCTGATGGGCGCTGCCGACACCAACGTCGGTACCAGTGCCCCCGCCGAGGGCGCCGCGCCGACCAAGCGCCGCCGCTCCGGCACCGGCCTTGACGGCATGGTCCTGGCCGAGCTCCAGCAGGTCGCGTCGGGCCTCGGCATCAGGGGCACCGCGCGGATGCGCAAGGGCCAGCTGATCGAGGTCATCAAGGAGGCGCAGGCGGGAAGCAGCGCCCCCAAGGCCGCGGCCTCCGCGCCCGCCGCCGCCCCGGCCGCCGACAGTGGCGAGACCAAGCCGAAGCGCCGCGCCACCAGCAAGGCCCGTACGGGCGAGGCCGCCGCCGAGGCGCCCGCCGAGAAGACCGCCACGCAGGCCCAGATCGACATCCCGGGCCAGCCCGCCAGCGAGGACGCCCCGGTCGGCGAGCGCCGCCGCCGGCGCGCCACCGCCCCCTCCGGCAGCCCCGAGGCCTCGGCCCCCGCCGCCGCCGTACAGGTGGAGCAGAAGTCCGAGACCGTCGCTCCGGCCGCCCAGGCCGAGGCGAAGGCCGAGGCCGCCACCGCCCCTGCCGGCCAGGCCCAGGGCCAGGAAGGCGAGGGCCGCGGCCGTCGCGACCGCAC
>NZ_JBEXPT010000044.1:0-46930 GCF_040612195.1 Streptomyces sp. NPDC006450
GGGGGGGGGGGGCGTGTGTTTTCGGCCCCCCCCGCCCCCGGGCCCGGGTCCCACTTCCTGCTGAGGTGCGCTGTGCTCAGGCGGCTGCCGCCGGCGAGCACGTCAGGGTCTCCGGCAGCTCCAGCCGGACCGTGCGGTCGCAGAGCCGCTCCACCTGCGCCGGGTCGTGCGAGACGAGGAGGACCGTGCGGTTGCCCCGCAGGGCGGCCACCGACTCCTCGACCGTGTCCCGGCTCCGCTCGTCGAGCGCGCTGGTGGGCTCGTCCAGCAGGAGGGCCGCCGGCTCCAGGGCCAGGGCGCGGGCCAGACAAAGGCGCTGGCGCTGGCCGTTGGAGAGCGACTGGGCAGGCGAGTCCAGTCGGTTGCAGACCTCGTTCCACAGGCCGGCTTCCTTCAGGGCCTGCTCCACCCGGTCGTGCAGCTCGGACCGGGACGCGCGCACCACGTGCCGCAGCCCGAAGAGGGCGTTGTCCAGGACGCTTCCGCCGAAGACCACGGGCGTCTGCGGCACCAGGACGACCGTGCTCCGCAGGCCGGAGTCGCCCTTGCGGTGGCGGAAGGGGCGTCCCAGTACCTCCAGGTGGCCGTCGCGGGTGAGGCCGTGGGGCAGCAGGTCGACCAGGGCGCGCAGCACCGTCGACTTGCCGGCGCCGGAGGGGCCGCACAAGCCCGTGGTGGAACCTTGGGTCAGGTCGAAGGTGACGGGGCCGACCAAGGTCTTCTTGCCGTCGAGGACCCGCAGGTCGCGGACGGATATCACGTGGTCCATCGTCGTGCTCCTTCGAAGCGGTTGCGCAGGGCCACCGCCAGGCTGAGAAGTGCTGCGGTGATCAGCACCAGGACCAGGGCGCTGCCCCACGCCTGGGTGATCGCCTCCGGGGCGCCCGAGTCCTGGGACAGGGTGAAGATGTGCGTCGGCAGCGCCTGCACCGGGGAGTTGACGATTCCCGTCGGCACGGCGGGCGCTCCGAAGAACACCGTGGCGGTGAAGATCAGCGGTGCAGTCTCGCCGGCCGCGCGGGCCAGTCCGAGCAGCAGGCCGGTGAGCGTGGCCGGCCAGGTGTAGGGGATGACCACGGAGCGGATGTACTGGGCGCGGGTCAGGCCGAGGGCCAGGGCGCTCTCGGTGATCTCGGGCGGCATGCTCCGGATGCGCCCCGCCGTCGTGAGGGCGATGACCGGTACGACCACGGGCACCAGGACGATGGCTCCGGCCAGCCAGGACCGGCCCCATCCCATGGCGGAGCAGAACAGCACGTAGCCGGCAAGGCCCAGCAGGATGGTGGGAGTTCCACCGATGGCAACCGTGACGGTTTCCAGTACGCGTGCGGTCTTCCCGGTCGCCCGGGTGCCGATCAGGACGCCTGCCGCGTAGCCGAGGGGCAGGGCGATCAGGGCCGTGGTCGCCAGGAGCAGGAGCGTGCCGAGGATCTGGTCGCGTACGCCTCCGCCGGCGGCGCCCGCGGACGGTGAGAACCAGAAGGCCGGGTCGAGTGCGGAGCCGCCCCGGGTCAGGAGGATGGCGAGCATGCCGAGGAGGAGGGCTCCCGGCAGTGCCAGGGCGCCCATCCGCAGCATTGTCGTGAGCCGGTCGCGCGGGATGCGCAGGCGGGTGGCGGCGGCCCTGTGGCCGCTCAGGCCGCGCAGGCCACGCTTGGCGGGACGGTACGAGGACTTCCGGGTGCCCCATACGGTCGCTGCGGCCACCAGGAGGAGCAGGATGACGCCCAGGGCGCACAGCGCAGCGAAGTAGGGGCCGGAGGTGCCCGCGAGCATCGGTTCCGGGCCGGCCAGCTTGGTGGTCAGGGTCTGGCCGGGGCGGACCAGGGAGTCGAAGAAGTCTCCGGGGGACGCCGGGAGCCTTCCGTCGGCACGGCCGATGACCATGAAGACCGCGATGGCCTCGCCGAGTCCCCGGGCCAGGCCGAGCAGGACGCCGGCGCGCATGCCCGCCCGGGCCTGCGGCAGTACGGCCGACCGTACGACCTCACGGCGGGTCAGGCCGAGGGAGTAGGCGGCCTCCCGGTAGCGGGCGGGGACGGCCGACAGGGCGTCCACGCTGACCGCCACGATGGTCGGCATGATCATCACGGCGAGGACGATGCCGGCGGCGAGCAGGCTGTCGCCGCCCGGCACTCCGCCCAGCATCGAGACGAACGGCCGGATGACCATGATGCCGATGAGGCCGTAGACGATGGAGGGGACCGCCGCCAGCAGCTCCACGCTCAGCCGCAGGGGCCGGGCGAAGCGCGGGGGCAGGTACTCCGACAGGGCGATGGCCGCTGACCAGCCGACCGGCACGGCCAGCAGCAGCGCCAGGACGCACACGACCGCCGAGCCGTAGATCATGGACAGGGCGCCGAAGGCCCCGTTGACCGGGCTCCAGGACGGGTCGGAGACCAGGTTGAGCCAGTCGACGTCACCGCTCGTGATGCCGGTCGTGAGATATCCGATCAGCACCGCCAGGACGAGGACCACCGAGAACATCCCGGTGTACACCCATCCCCACACCCATCTCGCCCGCCGCGGGCGGCCGCCGTGGGCGGGCGGCCGCGACGCTGTGGGGCCGGGCGCCTCGGCCTCGACCGGGCGCTCCAGCGTGACGCTCACGGTCAGAGACCCATCTGCTGACGGGTCAGGTAGCCGTGCACCGGGAGGAGCTTCTGGCCCTCGGTCGAGAGCAGGTAGTCGATGTACTCCTTGACGGAGCCCTTGGGCTGCCCGTCAGTGATCATGAACAGCGGCCGGGTCATCGGGTACTTGGAGGACGCGACGTTCTCGAGGGTCGGGGCGACGCCGTCCAGGGGCACGGCGACGAGACCGGCACGGCCTTCGATGAAGCCGGTCGACAGGGGCGCGATGGCGCCGCGGGTGGACTCCAGCTTGTTGCGGGTCTCCAGATTGCCGCCGACGACGGCGTAGTTGGCGGACTGCGGCGGCAGCGGGGGCTTCCCCTTGCCGTAGACGAACTTGTCGAGCACCTCGCGGGTACCGCGACCGGGCTCCTTGTCGTAGACGAAGACGTTCAGGTCCGGGCCGCCGACCTGCTTCCAGTTGGTGATCGTCCCCTCGAAGAGGCCCTTCACCTGCTCCTTGGTGAGGCTCTTGACGCCGCCGTCGGAGACCTCCTTGGTGATGATCATGCCGACCGCGTCGGCGCCGATCTGCGTCGTGACGAAGTCGGTGTCGGGGTAGGTCTTCTTGTCCTCGTCGGACAGCGGCTTCGAACTCAGCGCCACCTGGATCTGCTTGGCGCCGAGCTGGGAGATGCCGCCGGCCGAACCGCCCTGGGTGGCGACCGTGATCTTCAGGCCGCGTCCCTTGAGGGCCTCGGCGGCGTCCGACGCGACGGGGGCGACGGTGGTGGATCCGCTGGCCTGCAGCGCGGAGGAGTCGGCCTGGGCGGAGCCCGCGCAGCCCGTGAGCACGGTGGCGAGGAGCAGCGCGGCGGACGCGGCGACGCCGGCCCGCTTCTGCTTTCCGGTGAGGAGCGACGGAGCGCGGTCGGGCGTGGTGGTCATGGCAGACATGGCGGTGCCTTTGCTGGTGAACGATGGGTGGATTACGGGTGGGTGGAGGTCGGGCCACCCTGGTGATCAGGATTCTGATCGGCGGGAGGGTGCCGGAGAAGAGGTTCCGTGTGGCATGAACCGCGTGCGGCACCCACCTGCCGGGACGGGGCCGGGGGGTGGTCGGGATCCGGCTTAATTACCGGCCAACAATGAGTGAACAGAACGATCTTCGACTTGGGCGTTCAGCCCGTGGACGTAGGCTGACCTGTATGTCCGTAGAACAGGTGACCGGGCAGCCCCCTCGGCTCCTGGCGTTCATCGACGAGGATCCGACCTGTGGGCCGCCCCTCGAAGTGGATCCGCTGCCCAGGGAGCGGGCGGAGGTCCTCGCGCGAACCCTGAAGGGCCTCTCCGATCCGACGCGCCTGCAGATCCTCAGCGTCCTGCTGGCCGCTCCCGACGGCGAGGCGTGCGTCTGTGACCTGACGCCGCTCCTGGGTCTGGCCCAGTCCACGGTCAGTCAGCACATGAAGGTCCTCTCGACCGCCGGCCTGGTCACCCGCAGGAAGCGTGGTATCTGGGCCTGGTACGCGGTCGCGCCCGACCGGCGCGACGTGCTCGACGCCCTCATCTGGGGCGACGCGGAGCAGCAGCCGTAGACGTCAGGCCGCGACGACCGCACGGGCGGCCACTTCGGCCGCGAACGCCTCGATCAGCGGGTGGACGTTGCCGGGGCCGGAGACCAACTCAGGCTGGAACAGCGTGCCGATGAAGAACGGGTGACCGGGGACCTCGGCCGCCCGGGGCGCGCCTTCGGTGTCCCAACCGCTGAACAGCACACCCGCGTCGGCCAGGCGCTCGACGAAGTCGGAGTTCAGGCCGTACTTGCAGTGGTACGTCTCGGTGGTCCGCTCGGCCCCGTCGTAGACCGCGGCGAGCCTGCTGCCCGCGGTGAGCAGGAGCGGTGCCTGCTCCCCCGCCAGGCAGCAGGTGAGCGGCACGATCAGCGGGGTCGGCGCCTGCGGGTCGTACTGGACGTCGTCCGCGTCGGTCAGGCCGACGACGGTACGGGCGTACTCGATCAGCGCGTGCTGGAAGCCCCCGCACGTACCCAGGTAGGGGATGCCGTTCTCGCGGGCGTACCGGACGGCGGACAGCACCCCGTCCTTGTTCTCGTACGGGGACCCGGGCACGACCCAGATCCCGTGGAAGCCCTCCAGGGACTCGGGCCCGGTGATGGTCTCGCTGGGCACCCACTCGGTGTCCACGGCCAGTTCGGCGCGGAAGGTGTCGAGCCGGGCGTGGGCGGGGGACTTGCCGTGGTCGCCGATCAGCGCGATGCGCGGCCGGGGGCCGGTGGCGGTGGTCATGCGGGCTGCTCCTGTGTCGTGTGGGTGGGCTTGTCTTCGTGCGTGATCCGCCCGAGGCGGACGTGGCCGTACGGGGCGAGGCGGGCGACGAGCCGACCGTCCTGCTCGCTGGTGGTGGAGGCGCCGCCGAGGAAGAGCAGCGGGCCGTCGCCCGCCGGCAGCAGCGCCTCGGGGAAGAGCTCCTGCTCGGCATCGGTGCCGTTGCGCACGGTCAGGACGTGCGCCCTGCCGTCGGCGGCACTGGCGACGTACGCCTCCAGGCCGGGGCTGCCGGCGTCCACGGCGCGTACGGCCGCGTCGTCGGCGAAGGCGGGGGCGAAGGCGGAACCGTCCGGGATCGAGTGGGCGAGGGGGCTGATCGCGGTTGCGGTCACAGCAGACTCCGGCCGGTCATGGCGGGGCCGTTCGGGCGGCCCAGCAGGTGGAGGACGGTGGGCGCGATGTCGGCGAGGCTGCCGCCCTCGGCGAGGCGCTCGCCGGTGAGCTGTCCGGGCGCCGGGACGACGACCGCGGGTACGGGATTGGTCGTGTGACCGCCGTACGGGAGCGGGGTGCCGTCGGGGCCGGGCTTGGACATGCGCTCCGCGTTGCCGTGGTCGCCCACGAGCAGCACCCAGCGCCCGGTGGCCGCCGCGGCGGTCAGGATCTTCTCGACCTCGCGGTCGGTGTGCTCGGCGGCCTTGACCGTGGCGTCGTGGTCGCCGGTGTGGCCGACGACGTCGATGTTGGCGAGGTTGGCGATCACGAGTGCCACGTCGTCACGCCGGGCGGCGGCGGTGATGGCGTCGGTGACCCGGCCGAGGTTCATCTCGGGTCGGGCGACGTAGTCGGGGGCGGTGTCCGCGGTGATGCGGACGTGCTCCTCGACCTCGCGGACGCGGTCGTCGCGGCCGTTGACGTAGTAGGTGACGTGCTCGAACTTCTCCTGCTCCGCGATGCGTACGGAGCGCAGGCCGTGCGATTCGAGCACGTCGGCCAGGCCGCCGGAGGCGTCCGCCCGGCCGACGAGGGCGGGGATGTCCGCCCGGGTGTCGTACTGGGTCAGGGACAGGACGTCGACGTCCGCGTCGGTCAGGATCTGGACCAGGTCGTCCGCGAGCTGCTGGATGCGGTCGCTGCGGAAGTTGGTGAACAGGACGGTGTCCCCGTCGCGGACGGCGGCGAGCGGCTCTCCGTCGGCGTCGGTGAGGACGGTGGGGGTGACCCACACGTCCCCGTTCTCGGCACCGGCCAGTATCTGCCCGTAGTCGCGGGCGGTGGCGCCCTTGCCGTCGGCGATGGCCTCGCTGACCTTGGCGGTCAGCTCCAGGTCGCCGCTCTTGTCGAGGCCGTAGCCGCGGCCGGAGACGGTGGCCAGGGCCCCGACGCCGGTGGCGGCGAAGAACTCCTCGACGCGGGCCAGGTAGTGCCCGGCGGTGCGGTCGGCGACGTCGCGGCCGTCGGTGATGGCGTGCACCCAGACGCGCTTCACACCGCGGGACGCCGCGATGGACAGGAGCGCGTGGAGGTGGTCGACGTGGGAGTGGATCATTCCGTCGGAGGCCTGGCCGACCAGGTGGAGGGCGCCGCCGTTGGACGCCAGTCGGTCGAGGGCTTCGGTCAGGCGCGGGTTGTCGCCCAGTGCGCCGTTGTCGATCTGCCGCTGGACCAGGACGCTGTCGTAGTCGAGCGGACGGCCGGCGCCGATGACCATGTGGCCGATCTCGGAGTTCCCGACGGTCCCGGGCAGGAGCCCGACGTGCTCGCCGGACGCCTCCACGACGGTGGAGGGGTGCTTGGCGGCGATGGCGTCGAGGACCGGGGTGCGGGCGTTGGTGAGTGCGTTGCCGGGACCGGGGGCGGCATGGCCCCAGCCGTCGAGGACGAGCAGGATCCCGTTGGTTGCCTTGTCGCTGGTCATCGCAGGGTGTCCAGGGTGTTCCAGAAGGCGGGGAAGGACTTGGCGACGCAGCCGGGGTCGTTGATGACGACGCCGGGGGTGCGCAGGCCGATGATCGCGAAGGTCATGGCGATGCGGTGGTCGTCGTAGGTGTCGATGACCGCGCCGTGCGGGGTGCCGCCGTGGATGGTCATGGCGTCGTCGTACTCGTCGACGGTGATGCCCATCTTGCGGAGCTCGGTGGTGACGGCCGCGATGCGGTCGCACTCCTTGACGCGCAGGCTGGCGATGTTGGTGATGTGGGTCTTGCCCTGGGCGAAGGCCGCGACCGCCGCGAGCGAGGGGACGACGTCGGGCATGGCGTCCATGTCGACCTCGATGCCGTGCAGTTCGCCGCCCTTGACGGTGATGGAGTTCTCGGTGATCTCCACGTGGGCGCCCATCCGGCCCAGCACCTCGGCGAGGCCGACGTCGCCCTGGTGGGAGGTGGAGCCGATGCCGGGGATGGTGACCCGGCCGCCGAGGATCGCCGCGGCGGCGATGAAGTACGACAGGCCGGAGGCGTCGGGCTCGACGACGGCGTGGCCGCCCTTGAAGGACTGGCCGGCCGGGACCTTGAAGCTGCGGTAGCCGTCGCGCTCGACGGTGATGCCGTGCTCGGCGAGGGTGGCCAGCGTCATCTCGACGTACGGCTTGGAGACCAGCTCGTCGACGATCTCGATCTCGGTGTCCTGCTGGGCGAGGACCGAGCTGATCAGGATCGAGGAGGTGTACTGGGAGGAGATGGCGCCGGAGATCCTGGTCTTGCCGCCGACGAAGTTGCCGCCGGTGACCTGGATCGGCGGGGAGCCGTTGCCGCGTACCGCGACCGCCTGGACGCCGAGGCCCGGCAGGGCCGCGAGCAGGTCGCCGAAGGGGCGCTCCTGCATACGGGTGTTGCCGGTGATGGTGGTGATGCCCTCGGCGAGGCCCGCCAGCGAGATCAGGAAGCGCAGCGGGGTGCCGGCGCCGCCGACGAAGATGTCGTCCTCGGGGGCCACCATCGGCTTGCCGGTGGGGGTGAGGGTGAAGCGGTAGTTGTCGTGGTCGATCTCGACGCCGACGTGTCCGAAGGAGGCGACGGCGTTGGCGAAGTAGATGGTGTCGTCGGAGACGAGGGCGCCGTCGATCACGCCGGTCTTGCCGTCGAGGGCGGCCAGGGACGCGATGGCGATCTGGCGGTTGGTGTAGCTCTTGGAACCGAGGACCCTCACCTCGTGGTCGATCGAGTCGATGGTCTCGACGGTGAGCTGCTCGGCCTTCAGGCGCGGGTCGTTGATACCGCTCATGGGTGGGACTCCTGATGCTGGGGTGTGATCTGGGTCACGCGAGTACGGTGCCCGAGCCGGGCATGGCGTCGGGAAGCTGAGGGGTGACGGCAATTCGCCATTGCGCCAAGGTGGGGCTGGAATTCAGCGCGCGGCGGCAAATCTCGGCCGCCGCGGACAATGCGCCGTCGAGGCTGGTGGTGCGGTGGAAGAACGTCAGCTCGATGCGTCCGGAAGTCGTCTTCGCGTGGACGTGTTCGAGGTCGTCGTCCGGCATTGCCGCTGCCCAGACAATGTCCGTGACCACGGCCGATTCCAGCTTCGCGGCCTCGTTCTCGCGGGCTGCGACGAGCGTGGCGGTGGCCATGAACATGGGCCCTCCCGGCCGGGCGGTAAGTCCTGGTACAGACCACACGTGCTGGTCGGCCTCGGCCTGGGTGACGGCGCCGTAGAGCTCCGTGTGGCGGCACTTGGGGCCGCAGCCGTGTCCGCCGGCGGGAGAGAAGCCCAGCATGACCGCGGCGGCTCTGTTCATCAGGCGCAGGGCTTTTCGCGCAGCGGGCATGGCTGTCCTCCGTGTGGTGGGGGGTGGATTTCACTTCGTCCAGGGGGCGTTCTCGACGCGCTGCGGATTCCGTTTCCGGGAACCTCCGCTGCCCTGTGATCACCAGTTTGCTGAGCATTCCGAGGGGGCGGAAGGCTTACCCGCTGGCATGAAGTGCGACCGGCAGGCACCTGCCTGAAAGTGGCCGGAATCCCGGCCCGCGAGGACCCGAACAGCGTCCGCGTGCGTGATCAGCCTGCGGACATCCCTTGTCGGGCAGGACCCTGACCTGCCAAGATCGGCCCCCGCCGATGGAGTTGAAGGATCGTCTCGATATATGAGACATCAAGCGGGGGGTCGCTGTGCTGGCGAGTTTGGGACTGGATACCGAGGCCGAGTCGATCTACCGGCTGATGCTGACACAGCAGGACTGGGGCGTTGCGGAAATCGCAGTCCACTTGGCCTGCCCGGAGGAGTCCGTACGGGGAGCCCTGGACCGGCTGGCCGAACTGAACCTCCTGAGACGCTCCCTCCAGGCACCCGGCGGACTCAGACCCGTCAGCCCGGACCTCGGCTTCCAGTTGCTGCTCCAGCGCCAGCAGGCCAGTCTGCTGGCGCAGCAGCAGCAGTTCGCCGAAAGCCAGGCTGCCATCAGCAAGCTCCTGGGCGAGTACTCGGAGCTGCGGACCGGTGAGCGGCACGGTGTCGAGTACCTCCAGGGCATCGACGCCATCCAGGCCCGACTCGAAGAGCTCGCCCACCGGTCCACGAGCGAGTGCCTGTCCTTCATGCCCGGCGGAGCCCAGTCCGTGGCCAGCCTGGATGCCAGCCGGCCCCTCGACGAGGACCTGATGCGCCGGGGCGTGCGGGTCCTGACCGTCTACCTGGACAGCGTCCGCAACGACACCCCCACCATCGAGTACGCCCAGTGGCTCCACGGCAACGGCGGCGAAGTCCGCACCGTGCCGGCCCTGCCCCTGCGCATGGTGCTCTTCGACCGCGAGGTGGCACTGCTGCCGGTGGACCCGAACAACACCAAGAAGGGCGCGGTCCAGCTGACCGGTCCCGGAGTGCTGACCGCGCTGGCGTCCCTCTTCGAGCAGGTCTGGGCGGGCGCCGCCCCCATCGGCAGCACCCGCGACCGCGACGAGGCCGGCCTGACGGCGCAGGAGCGTGAGCTGCTGCGCCAGCTCACCCAGGGCGCCACCGACGAGATCGCGGCCAAGAAGCTGGGCATCGGCCTGCGCACCGCCCGCCGCATGATGTCGGACATGATGGCCCGCCTCGGCGCCCGCAGCCGCTTCGAGGCCGGCGTCCTGGCGTCCAAGGCCGGCTGGACCGACTGAGCCCGCACAGCCGGCAGGCCCGGCGCGCGCATCGCGCACCGGGCCTGCTCAGGGGGGTGTGGATATGTGGATGAAGGGTCAGCCGCAGCAGCCGCCCTCCGGCTGGAGGGGCTGGATCGGCTCGTAGGCGGAGCCGCCGAGCAGCTTGGCCTTCAGGCGGCCGATCGCCGTGGTCGGCTCGTCCTCCGTGGTCGCGCCGAGCGCCTCGCGGCGGGCCGCACCGAAGGCGGCGTGCAGCTTGGCGACCTCGGGACGCAGAGCCGCGTCGGTCACCAGGATCGCCGAGCGGATCTGGCGGGGCTTGAAGCCGCGCAGCCGCTTGGCCTCGTCGGCGCCCGGACCCGCCTCGATGGAGGTGACGCCCTCGGCGTACGCGTCGCGCAGCGGACGGTCCAGGACGATCTCGAAGTAGATGCCGCTGCGCTCGCCGAGCGCCTCGTAGTCGAAGCCGGCCCACTTCACGAACAGGCGCTTGCCCTGGCGGACGGTCACCGAGACGGCGGCGACCTCGTCGTCCTTGTAGGCGAGGTAGGCGCGGACATCCGCCTCGCCCTCGACGAGCGCACTGAGCAGGGCGCCGATGTGCGCCTCGTCCTCGCCGCCTCCGTACTTCTGCCGGTTCTGGGTGATCAGCTCGGAGATGCGGCCGACGAGCGGACGCAGCTCCTCGCGGTCCTTGCGCTCGATGCGGGTGCCCGAGTTCGCCGCGCGGTCGCGGTCCTCCTTCACACGGCGCCGCTTGCGGGCCGGGAGGGAGGCGAGGTACGCGTCGTAGCTGTCGTGCTGGAGGTCGAGGAGGTTGTTCTCGCCGTGGAAGGCGATGTCGCCGCCGTACGCCTGGAGGGCGAGCGCGAGGACCTCGCTGTACGGGCTGTCGTGCAGCCAGGGCGCGACGATCGACCGTACGCCTGCCTCGGCGGCGGCCGGGACGATGCGGTCGATCAGGTCCGCGACCAGCAGCGGATCCTCGACCGAGGCAGAGGCCTCGGAGCGGTAGCCGAGCGGGGAGCCGAGGAGCAGTGCCGGGAAGAAGGCCTCGGTGCCGAGCGCCTCGACGGTGTCGTTGGTCGAGTCGCAGCAGGACGTGGCCGAGCAGCAGGCGACCGCGCCGTTCTTGGGCTGCCAGCCCAGGTAGGTGCGCGGGTCGGCGTCCACGATCGGGTCGGCGTCGAAGAGGAAGCCCGGCAGGAAGGCGAGCTCGCCCTCGCCGCGGTCGGCCACGGTGTACCAGGGCTTGGAGCCTTCGAGGCTGGCCTCGGTGGCCTTGAGCCAGTGCGGGAGCACGTACGGCGCGGGGTCGGTGGCCTGCGGAACGCTGCCGCCGAGGGCCGCGACGGCGTCATCGAGAGAGAGGCCGGTGCGCACATCGGCCGGGTCCTCCTGCTCGGTGGAGCCGCAGCAGGAGACGGGCTCGGGCTTGGCGGGACCGCAGCAGCCGGTGGCCTGGGCGGGCTCCGGCTCGGGGGCCGGGCCGCAGCAGCCGGAGGGCTCCTCGGCCTTCGCGGGTGCGGCCTCCTCCGCCGTACCGCAGCAGGAGGACTCCTCCTGCTCGGCGGCTTCGGGGGCTTCGGGGGCCTCGGCGGCCTCGGGGGCCGAGCAGCAGCCGGTGGCCGGCGCTTCCAGCACCACGAGCGCCGGGACCGGCTCCTCAGTGGTGGCGCTGCAGCAAGTGGTGCTCATCTTTCTTCTCCTCGGGTGGGGGCGGCTCTGGGGTGTGGGCCGGGTCAACGGGGGTGCGGTGCGGGTGCGGGCCGGGGATCAGTCCCAGCCGGCGCCGTTGGTGGAGGGGTTGATGGGGGCGGAGTCCCAGCCGGCGCCGGCCAGCGTCACGGGGGCGGTGTCCCAGCCGGCGCCGGCCAGCGTCACAGGGGCGGTGTCCCAGCCGGCGCCGTTCGGGGCGGTGTCCCAGCCGGCGCCGGCCAGGGAGCCGAGCGCCGAAGAGCTCAGGGCAGAGGCGGAACCAAGCCCGATCACGGACACCAGGACGGCGGCGGCAAGGCTCATCGAGGTACGCGAAACAGACATGGCTATCCCCTTGGAATGGCAGTGGTCTTTTGGTGACCGGCGGCCTGCTGGCCGGTTCCGGTGGTCCCCGGGGGCTTGTCGCCCTCCCGGTGTCATGAGTCTGTCCGAGGTCACCCAGGGTGTGGAAGAGATCACTGCTGGCAGGAAGCGCGCCCGGCAGCCTCATGCCTGAACAGGACGAAGGACCGGTTTCCCACGCGTGGCGTGAAGACAACCGGCCCTTGGCTCAAACGAGTTGGGTCAGGCGGAGAGCAGCTTCGGAGAGGGGTCCAGCGCCTGGCACAACACGGTCATGCTGCCCGGCGCGATCCGGTAGTACGTCTGGCGTCCGCGACGCTCCCGCTCCAGGAAGCCGGCTTCGAAGAGCACCTTGAGGTGGTGCGTGACCGTCGGCTGGGTCAGTCCCAGCGGCTCGGTGAGGTCGCAGGTGCACGCCTCGCCGCCCGCTTGGGTGCGGATCAGCCCGAGCAGGCGGAGCCGGGTGGAGTCCGCGACGACCTTCAGCGCGGCCGCGAGGTCATCGGCCGCCTCCGGGGTGAGGGGGCCGGCAAGCACGGGGGAGCAGCAGAGCTCCGAGATGGGCGTAGGCATACCTGATCCAACGACGGCCATCTATGGATTGTTCCCCTAACGCATTGACAGTCATCTATGAATCCGACAGAGTTCAACCCATCGACAGCCGTCTATGAGTTGAGTTGGAGCCTTCCGTGTTCGACACCGTCCTTGACGTCCTGGGCAAGACAGCCCAGGACGTCGGCCACACCCTTGCGGCGAACTGGCCCTTCCTGCTGATCAGCGTCATCGTGGCCTCGGCCATCCCGGTGTACATCGGCGCGGAGCGGCTCTCCTCTTGGCTGCGGCGCAAGACGCTCTGGGCGGTCATCGGGGCCGTCGTCCTCGCGACGCTCACCCCGTTCTGCTCCTGCGGCACCACCGCGGTCGTCCTGGGGGCCCTCGCCTCCAGCGTTCCCTGGGCCCCCGTCGTGACCTTCATGGTCGCCTCGCCGCTGACCAGCCCGGAGGAGCTCGTCTACTCCATAGGCTTGTTCGGCCCGGACTTCGCCGTGACGTTCTTCGTGGCCGCGATCATCCTCGGCTTCTTCGCCGGCGCCATCACCTGGCTCATCGAAAAGACCGGCTGGCTCGACGGTCAGGCCCGCCTGACCTCCACCGAGGCCGAGAAGAAGGCCGAAGAGAGCTGCTGCACCAGTGGTGACGCCGAGGACGACATCTCGGGTGGTGGCGGCGTGAGCGCCCCGATCGGCTCCGGCGGTGGCGGTGGCCTGGCCCGTACGGCTCTGCTCAACCGGCCCATCGCCCCGGCGCCGGCCCCCGCGCCGGTCGAGACCGGCCTGGTCAAGCGCTGGAAGCTCGACGAGTTCGGCAACGAGCTCATGATCACCAGCAAGCGCCTCGCGCTCTACTTCCTTGGCTTCGCGACCCTGGGCTTCCTGATCATCAACTCGATCCCCACCCGCTACCTGACCGAGTACCTCGGCGGCGGCAACTGGTACTCCGTCCCGCTCGCCGCGCTGATCGGCATCCCGGTCTACCTGAACTCCGACGGCTCGCTGCCGCTCATCGCCTCTCTGATGAAGGGCGGCATGGGCCCCGGCCCGGCGATCGCCTTCCTGATGACCGGCGCGGGCACCAGCGTCGGCGCCATCAGCGGCATGCTCCTCATCGCCCGCTGGCGCGTGGTCGCCCTGGTCGTCGGCATCCTCTTCACCGGTGCGGTCGTCCTCGGCTACACCGCCCCGATGTGGCTCTGATCCACCTGGCCTGAGCGCCAACGCAACAGACGGCAACGGCCCGCCCCCTGCTCCGGGGCGGGCCGCAGCCATGTCCGGGGCCTCTCCCGGGCCGGCCGGTCAGGCGGGGAGGGCGCAGGCGTCCTGTCCGACCACCGGCTTCATGGCGGAAAGCTGGCCTATCAGGGCGTCCAGGCGGTCGGAACGCACCTGGTAGTACACCTCGTTCGCCCGTCGCTCGGAGGACAGCACGCCCGCCTCGCGCAGCTTCTTCAGGTGATGGCTGACCGTCGGCCCCGACACGGAGAACGATGCGGCGATCTCACCCATGCAGACCTCGCCGGCCGGGCAGCAGGCCACGATGCTGGCGATCCGCAGCCGCACCGGGTCGGCCAGCGCCTTGAACGCGGCTGCCAGGTCCACGGCTTCGGCGGCAGTCATGGGCTCAGGGCAGCAGGACGTGGACATCCCGGCAGGTGCAGGCTCGATCATGCGCCCAATCTGGCCGATGGGAGCCTCCCGCGTCCAGATCTGCCCGAGAGGCGGGATGCGACACCCAAAGCATTGACGAACATCTATGAATCCTGTCATGCTCAATCCATAGACACTCATCTATGAATCGAGGATGTCATGTCGTCCATTCGCCGCTCCATCCGCAAGTTCCGCCGGGCTCGCAACGATGCCTTCGTCGCCACCGTCCGCTTCTGCGACGGCTGCGCCGAAGTCAGCGACCCCGTAAGCCGCTCGGCCGAACTCCGCCGCGCCCAGGACTCCGTAGTCGCCTCCTACGGCGTACGCATCTGAACCCCGACGCACCCGCACCGAACCCCACCCCGAGGAACCCCGTGAGCACTGGAACGTCCGCCCCCGAAGCGATCGGCCCCATCCGCCTGGCCCGGCGGGCGGCGCAGGTCCCGCCCTCCGCGACCGCCGCCCTGGACGCCCGGGCGAAGGCGCTGATCGCCCAGGGGGTCGACGTCATCAACCTCACGAGCGGAGAACCGGCCTTCCCGACCGTCGAACCCGCGGTCCAGGCCGCCCTCGACGCCGTCACCGCCGACTTCACCCGCTACACCCCGGCCGCAGGCATCCCCGAACTCCGCGCGGCCACGGCCGACTTCATCAACCGCCACGGAACGACGTACGGGCCGGCCCAGGTGGTCATCACGGCAGGCGCCAAACAAGCCCTCCACTACGCCTTCACCACCCTTGTCGAACCGGGCGACGAGATCCTCATCCCGGCTCCCTACTGGGTCAGTTACCCCCACCTCGCGGCCCTGGCCGGAGGAGCCCTCGTCCCCGTCCAGCCCGGCCCCGAGGCCGGCCTGAAGGTGACCGCGGACCAGCTGCGCGCGGCGGTAACGGACCGCACGAGGGTCCTGCTCCTCAACAACCCGGCCAACCCCTCCGGCGTCGTCTACGACCGGACCGAACTGGCCGGACTCGTCCAGGTCGCGATCGACCACGACCTGGCGATCATCAGCGACGAGATCTGCGACCACTGGGTTTTCGGCGAGGCCGCACACGTCTCCACCGCAGCCCTCGGCCCGGAAGCCGCCGCGCGCACGCTCACCATCGGCGGCGTCTCCAAGACCTTCGCCATGACGGGCTGGCGCATCGGATGGGTCGCGGCCCCCACCCCCGTGGCAGCGGCCATCACGGCAATCCAGAGCCACACGGCCTCGGCCCCGTCCTCGATCTCCCAGAAGGCGGCACTCGGCGCCCTGACCGCAGACCTCACCGCCGAGCTGGAACGCCGCCGCCTCGAACTGGACGACCGCCGCCTGACCACGATCAAGGCCCTCGCGGACACCCCCGGCATCAAGGTCGACGGAGACCCCACGGGCGCCTTCTTCCTCCTCGCCGACGTCTCCGGCACCTACGGCCGCACCTCGGCGGACCGCACCATCACCTCAGCGGCAGACTTCGCGGAACTCCTCCTCGCGGAGGCCGGCGTCGCAGTGGTCCCCGGCGCCGACTTCGCCGCACCCCACCACGCCCGCATCTCGTACACGGTCCCGCCGGACCGCCTGGAGGAGGCCCTGGCCCGGATCGCCGCCTTCGTCGAAGGACTCGGACGGGCCTCCGGCAGGATCTGACTCCGGACCAGGGCGTCTCCTCGGCCTCACCGGCCCAGCCGTGCATCCGTGGCAGGTTCTGGTGAGCTCCCCGGTAGCCCAGTGACTCGATCGCGTCGCGGGTGTCGGGCGGGGAGGCCTGGGTCCTTCGCTTTACGCAACTGTGATCGCTCGCATGTCCCGGACTGTCTCTTTTGCCGGAGCGCCGTGGTGATCTAATGATCGCCTTGCCGCCGACGGTCTCCAAAAACCTTCGGTGGGACCGGAATTGGCAGCTCGCGGGGGACCTCCGGATGAATGACCAGAAGCAGCCGCCGCCCGCGGGACTTTCGCGCCGGCGCAGGTGGGTCGCCGGGGTGGCGGCCGGGTCCGTGCTGCTCTCGGGTATCGGGGTGGCGGTCGCGCAGGTGATCAAGTCGCCGGCCCAGGCGGCTGCGGACTCCTCGGCCCCTCCGCCGAGCGTGCTGACGGCCCCCGTGGAGCAGCGGGTGCTGGTCGCCTCGGTGATCGTGCGCGGGACCGTCACCGCGCAGCAGTCCGTGGACGTGACCCCGGTGGGCGGAGCCCCCGGCGCGGCCGGCGCCGTCGTCACGAAGCTCCCGGTCGCCGTGGGGGGCCGGGTCGAGGAGGGCCAGGTGGTGCTGGAGGTCTCCGGGCGTCCGGTCATCGCGCTACGGGGCACCCTCCCGGCGTACCGGGACCTCAAGCCCGGCTCCGAGGGCGGCGACGTCGCCCAGTTGCAGCAGGCGCTCGCCCGGCTGGGCCATGCCACGGGTGCGGACGGGGCGGGGCGCTTCGGGGAGGGCACGAAGGCGGCGCTGTCGGCGCTCTACGCCTCCGCGGGCTACGACCCGCTGCCCGCGCTGCCCGACGGGAACGCCGCGGTGACCGACGCACGCAAGGCGGTGACCTCGGCGGAGCGCGCCGTGGAGGACGCGCGGGATGCCGCGGACCGGGCCGGGAAGGCCGCCTCCGCCTCACCGCCGGCTGCGCCGTCACCCGCGCAGCCCACGTCTCCGTCCCCCTCTCCGTCCCCCTCTGCGTCCGCCTCCGCGGGCGCTCGTGGCGCCGATCCGCGGGCGGTCGACGGCAAGGGCTCCGGCGGCGACCCCGAGGCCGACCTGAAGGCGCTGCGCAAGCAAGTGGAGCGCGCAAAGGAAGACTTGAACTCCGCGCGGGCCCAGCTGGTTCAGGCTCTGGCGGCGGCCGGCCCGATGGTCCCCGTCGCGGAAGTGGTCTTCCTGTCGAGCTTCCCCGCCCGGGTGGACTCGATCGCCTCCAAGGTCGGCGCGCAGGTGTCCGGCAAGGTGCTGACCGTGTCGGCCGGAGACCTGGTGGTCAACGGCTACCTCCAGGAGTACCAGAAGGGTCTGGTGCAGCCGGGGCGGCAGGTGGAGATCGTGTCCGAGGTCACCGGCGCGGCCGCCGCGGCCTCGGTCGTCTCAGTCGCCGACACGCTGGGGCAGCAGCAGCCCGCCACCGGCACGGGTCAGCCGGATGATCAGCAACCAGCCGGGCCGAAGGGCTATTTGATGGTCGTTCAGCCCAAGGCGCCCCTGGACCCCCGGCTGGCCGGCCAGGACGTACGCCTGACGATCGAGGCGGCCTCGACGGGCGGCGAGGTCCTGGTGGTTCCGGTCTCGGCGATCTCCGCCGCCGTGGACGGCAGGACGTACGTGACCGTGCTGGCGGCTGACGGCACCCGCCGCCGGGTGCGGGTGACCACCGGAACGACCGGAGACGGCCACGTCGAGGTCAGGCCCGCCGAGGGCGACCGCCTGGCCGAGGGCGAGCGCGCCGTCGTGGGCGTGCGCAGCGGACCGGACGGCTCGAGCGGGTCGCAGAAAGGGTCGCCTGACGGGGCGAACGGCTCGCCGAACGGGTCGCCGAAAGGGCCGTCGCACGACGCCCAAGGCGGCCCGGAGCAGAGCCGATGACCTCCCCCCAGCCCGCCGCCCCCGTCGCCCCCGCCCCCGCCGTCGTAGAACTCCGCCAGGCCGGTCTGACCTACCCGGGCCCCCCGCCGGTGCACGCCCTGGCCCCCTGCGACCTCGTCGTGGAACGGGGGGAGTTCCTGACCGTCGTCGGCCCCTCCGGAGCGGGCAAGTCCACCTTCCTCAACATCGTCGGGCTGCTCGACGCCCCGACCATCGGCAGCTACCTGCTGGACGGGGTCGACACCGGCACGCTGCGGGACGCCGACCGTACGGCCCTGCGCGCCCAGCGCATCGGCTTCGTCTTCCAGGCGTTCCACCTGCTCCCGCACCGCACCGCCTGGGAGAACGTGGCCCTGGCCCTGGTCTACCGGGGGAGCGGCCGCGCGGAGCGCCGGGCCAGGGCCCGGGAAGCACTCGACCGGGTCGGCCTCGGCCACCGGGCGGACGCCCTGCCGACCACCCTCTCCGGCGGTGAGCGCCAGCGCGTGGCCATTGCCAGGGCCCTGGTGGGAGCCCCTTCGCTGCTGCTGTGCGACGAGCCGACCGGCAACCTCGACACCACCACGGCCGGTTCGATCCTGGAGCTCGTCGACGAGCTCCACCGGGACGGCATGACGGTGGTGGTCATCACCCACGACCCCGCGGTGGCGGCCCGCGGCGACCGCTCCGTGGCCATTCGCGACGGCGTGCTGAGCGAACTGGTGCGCCCGTGAACCTCCCCGAGCGCCTCCCCGTGCCCCCGCCCCGCAGGCGCCGCGACCGGACCCGTCCCGCCCGCCCCGTACCGCGCTCCCGGTTCGCCTGGCGGGAGCTGCTCTCCGAGTGCCTGGCCGGCATCCTGCAACGCCCCGGCCGGTCCGCGCTCACCGCGGTGGGCACCGTCCTGGGTGTCGGCACGTTCGTCGCCGTCCTCGGGCTGACCGCCACGGCCTCCTCGCAGATCGACGAGCGGTTCAACGCCCTGACGGCGACCGAGGTGACCGTCGAGGACGTCTCCGCGCAGACGAGCGAGTTCGTGGACGCGGCCTTTCCGTCCGACGCCGACGAGCGGGTCTCCCGCCTCCACGGCGTACGGAATGCGGGCGTCTACTGGACCGTTCGGCTCGGCGCGGGCCAGGCCGTACGGGCCACCCCCGTAGGCGGCCCGGCGGCCGGCGCGGGCTCCGCGGACCTCCCCGTCGTCGCCGCCTCCTCCGGAGTGCTCCGAGCCGCGGGCCCCACCGTCTCCCAGGGCCGGGTCCACGACGCCTGGCACGATGCCACCAAGCAGCGCGTGGCCGTGATCGGCAGCGGTACGGCGTCCCGGCTCGGCATCACCACCCTGGAGACCCGGCCGGCCGTCTTCATCGGCGACCACGGGTTCACCGTCATCGGGATCGTCGAGGACGTGGACCGCAAGGCCGACCTGCTGCTGTCGGTGGTGGTCCCGCGCAGCACGGCCCAGGAGCTCTGGGGCGTCCCGAAGGGCGATGCCAGGATGCTCGTCTCCACCCGGCTGGGGGCGGCCCCGCAGGTCGCCGCCGAGGCGCCGACGGCCCTCTCGCCCGCGCACCCCGAGTACTTCAAGGCCGTCCCGCCGCCCGATCCCAGGACCCTGCGCGCGCACGTCACCGCCGATCTCGACGAGCTGTTCCTCCTGCTCGCCTCCCTCTGCCTCTTCATCGGCACGATCGGCATCGCCAACACCACCCTCGTCGCCGTCATGGAACGCACCGGCGAGATCGGGCTGCGCCGCGCGCTGGGTGCCCGTACCCGGCACGTCACCGCACAGTTCCTCGCGGAGTCCGCGGCCCTCGGCTGCCTCGGCGGCCTGATCGGCACCGCCCTCGGCACGATCACCGTCGTCGCGGTGGCCCTGGTCCGCGACTGGACGCCGGTACTGCACCCCGGCATCGTCGCGGCCGCTCCCGCGCTCGGCCTGGTGACGGGCCTGCTGGCCGGCATCTACCCGGCCTGGCGGGCCAGTCGCGTGCAGCCGGCCGAGGCCCTGCGCCGCTGAGGCCCGCGCGCGTCCGGGTTCACCGCGTCAGGAACCGGGCCCGCAGCCGCGCCGTCGTGGCCGGGGTGATGCCGACCTCGTCGGCGAGGTAGGAGCGGACCGAGCCGTAGCGGGCGGTGAGACCGGCCAGGGTCAGGCTCATGATCTCGGCGGGCGCCCGGCCGTACGACGGCCAGCGCATCGTGCGGCCCGGGTTGGCGGTGTGCCAGTCGGCCGTCAGACGGGCGGTCGCCAGCTCGGTCAGGGCGAAGTCCGTGAGGATCTGCTCCTCGTCCACGCCGAGGAGGCTCAGGACGAGCGCGGCGATCAGGCCGGTGCGGTCCTTGCCGGAGGTGCAGTGGAAGACCGCCGGGCCCGGGCCCCCGGCGAGCAGCTCGATCGTGGCGCGGATCTCCGCCACCCCGTCCTCGGCGACCTCGGCGAAACGGTCCGCGAGGAACCGCCACGGGTCGGTGTCCGGGTCGATCTCGGCCTGGTCGTAGGGCCGGTGCTCGATGCTGTGGTTGGCGTACGCGAACCGCTCGGGCTCCGGTATCCGGCCCTTCGCCTCGATCTCCCAGGGGTAGCGCAGGTCGATGACCGTCCGCACGCCGAGCTCCAGGAACCGCTCCCAGTCGGCGCCCGCGAGCTTGCCGAGCGAGTCCGCACGGTACAGGGCGCCCCACACGACGGTGGAGCCGTCCGCGGTGCGATAGCCGCCCAGGTCACGAAAGTTGTGCAGTCGCTCGAACTCGATGTGGCGGGTCATGCGCGGATCCCCCTCGGTGCCGTGCCGATGATCTTCCTGCGGAACGCGAGGCTACTCCGGGCGGGTTCAGCCCATCCGCAGGGCCGCCGCGAAGTCCATCTTGTCCTCCAGCCGGCTCAGGTTGCGCCCGGTCAGCGCCTCGATGCGGCTGATCCGGTAGCGCAGCGAGTTCACGTGCAGGTGCAGTGCCTCTCCGCAGCGCGCCCAGGAGCCGTCGTGTTCCAGGAAGGACCGCAGGGTGGGCACGAGGTCGGAGCGGTAGCGCCGGTCGTAGTCGGTCAGCGGGGCGAGCAGCCGGCGGCTGAACTCCCGCCGGACCTCGGCCGGGATCAGCGGCAGCAGCGACATGACGTGCGCGGCGAGATCGTCCGGCCCGCAGGCGGCGACCGCTTCCGAAGGGGCCGCGACCTGACGGGCGTTACGTGCCTGCGCGAGCGCGTGCCGCAACTCCGCGGCCCCGCCCACCGGGTCGCTGACGCCGAAGGCCAGCCGCTCCCCGGCCCGCAGCCCGCGCGGCAGCGAGCCGCCGGCGACCCGTACGACCGCGTCGGGGGTCAGCGGCGCGTCCGGCCCGACGAGCACGAAGGCGACGGCCTCGGCCCCGTCCCCGGCCGCCGTGACGGCCATCCGCGGCCCCGCGTCCGGCCCCAGGCAGCGCGGATGCAGCAGGACCTCCTCCAGCAGGTCGCGCACGGACGCCGCCACGGGAAATCCGTGCACCCCCTTCGGATCCAGCCGGGCCGACACGGCCTGCCAGCGGAGCCGTCCTCCCGGACCGGTGGCACCCGCAGCCCCCGTGGCACCCGTAGCCCCCGCGGCCCCCGCCGCGAGCCGGGCCGCCGCCTCCTCCTCGTCGAGCAGCGCCTGCCCGCTCGCCCCGGCGGCGGCCGGCCCGGTCAGCGCCAGCAGCCGTTCGGCGGCGCGCCGCCGCATCGTGCGGTCGGTGTCGCGGCCGCCGCGCTCCACCGCGACCAGCCGCGCGAGCCGGTCCAGCAGGTCGACGCGTTCGCCGTTCCAGTCGTCGCTGTCGGCCTCGACGGCGATCAGCCAGTCGGTCAGCGCCGCACCGGGAGCGGAATCCCCCTCCCCGGCCCCGGAGCGGACCGGGAACAGGGAGAAGACGCTCCCGCGCGCGACCGTACGGTGCGGGGCCCGCTCGCCCGCCCGTTCGGCGGCGAGGAACCGCCCGGCCAGCGCCGAGGCCGTCTTCTCCGGCAGCGGCGGCCGCGCACCCGCGATCTGCCGGCCGGTCGGGGAGAGGATGTGCGCGCGCAGGTCCAGCTCGGCCAGCAGCAGTTCGAGGAGGGCGTCCGCTCCCGCCCCGGCCTGCCGGTCGGTGCTGAAGCGCCGGTGCCGGTCCACGAGCGCGGCGAGGCCGCCGATCCGCTCCTCGGTCCGGCCGCGCGCCACGTACTCGGTGACCGAGGTGAACGGCACCTCCACACCCACCGCGAGCAGCGGCAACCCGTACCGGGCGCAGGCCTCCACCAGATCGTCGGGGACGTGGCCGAGCCGTGCCTCGCCCGCGCCCAGCGCCACGGCGCCCGCCTCCACGAGGACGCGGACGAACGCGTCGGACCGGTCGGCCCCCGCGTCCGGACGGTGCCAGGCCAGTCCGGACAGCACGAGGTCCCCGGGGGACACGAAGCGCCCCGGGTCGGGCAGATCGATGGTCACCGTGCCCAGCACGGGCCGGTCGAGATCCCGCTCCCCGCCCGGCAGGCGCAGCAGGCGCAGCAGACAGAGGTCCGTAGGCGCCTGGGCCTCTTCGGACGACAGCAGATCACGCAGCCTCATGGTCCCAGCCTGCCATGCGCCGACACGTTCACGGTTCCGGCCTCTCCCCGCTGAACCGCAGGTCAGGCCTTTACGTTGGGGTAATTCCACGGAAATCGGGGTGAGTCCGATCGCCCGGGTTCGTGGGATCGGTGACTGCCGGACACCTCGGCCGGGGACCGGACTTGCCCCACCCGGACGAGGAAGCGGAGCCCCGGCGGGGTCCCTTCGTCCGGCGCGGCGGAAAGCGGTGCGGCCGACGGCCCGATCGGCCGGTGGCGATCGGCCCTCGTCCCGGCCGTACGCCGCTGCCGGCCCGGGGGCGCCCTACAGGCCCATCGGAGCGTGCAGTTCCACGATGATCTCCACCTCGACGGGGGAGTCCAGCGGCAGGACGCTCACGCCGACCGCGCTGCGGGCGTGGATGCCCGCGTCACCGAAGGCGGTGCCCAGCAGCTCGCTCGCGCCGTTGAGCACGCCGGGCTGTCCCGTGAAGTGCGGTTCGCTGGCGACGAAGCCGACCACCTTGACCACGCGTTTCACGGCGGAGAGGTCCCCGGCGACGGAGGTGATGGCGGCCAGCGCGTTGAGCGCGCACTGCTGCGCCAGCTCCTTGCCCTGCTCCGGGGTGACCTCGGCGCCGACCTTCCCGGTGAGGGGGAGGGAGCCGTCGACCATCGGGAGCTGGCCGGAGGTGTACACGTAGTGCCCGCTCTGTACGGCGGGGACGTAGACGGCGACCGGCGAGGGCGTCGGCGGCAGCTTCAGACCGGCGGCGGCGAGGCGCTCTTCGGGGGTGCTGGTCATGGGCGGATCTCCTTGTGGTCGCTGTCGCTGTCGCTGTGGCTGCCGCCCGGGGGCGGCCCGGACTCCTCGGCGGCGGCGAAGCCGGTGGGGAGCGCGCCCGCCGCGTAGAGGCCGTTCCAGCACGGCGGGCCGAGCGTCAGCACGTGGAGCCGCCGCTCGTCCCGTACCCCCTGCGGAGGCCGCGGAGCTCACCGCTCACGGCCGGGTGACCCGGACCTGGTAGCTGCCGTTGCGCAGCTCGCCGACGACGGAGACGCTGATGCCCGACGTCTCGTCGGTGAAGGTCTCGCCCGGCCGGAACGGCGCGTCCGAGAGTTCCGCGTGCACGTTGGACCGCCGGGTGCAGCCGCCGCTCGCGGAGGAGCTGTCGGAGACGGTGACGGGCCCGCGGCCGGTGTCCACCTCGGAGTCCACCTTGTAGATGAGCACCCCGGGCTTGCAGACGGCCTCGTCGTTCCCGGCGCGGGTGCGCACTTCCACCGCGTACCCGGCGCTCTCCGAGACGGGGATGAAGGCCAGCTTCGTGCCGCCCTCCACGGCCAGCGGGCTCAGCACGTGGTCGCTGACACCGGACTTCCCGGCGCAGCTGATCTGGTTGCTGTCGAGCCAGCCCAGCTTCCACTTGTGCCAGCCCAGCAGGTCGTTGTTGGCGCCCCAGTCCTCGCTCATGATGTCCCAGTGCCCCACCGTGCCGCCGCCGTCGGCGGTGTAGAGGTCGGGCAGGCCGAAGACGTGCCCGTTCTCGTGGGGGAGCACCCGGTAGCCGGTCTCCCGGTAGGAGCCGGAGCCGTCGTCCTGGCGGCTGTAGACGAAGGACGTGTTGGCGAGCGGGACGCCGTCGGCCATCGGGGCCTCGCCGTTGCCGGAGAAGGTGACGGAGAGGACGGTGTCGAGGGCGGACGGGCCGGCGTTCGGGGTGACCAGGATGTTTATCAGGTCGTACCGGGAGAAATCGACCTCGGCGTCGGAGGTTTTGATGATGTGCTCGACGAGCTGGCGGTAGCCGGGCTCGTACGCGGAACCCCGCTCGATCCCGTACGCCGCGAACGGCATCGGCATCCGCAGCCAGTTCTTTATCGGCGCCTCGGCCCGGTAGGTCAGCCGCCCGTAGGAGCTGACGCGGAACCAGTCGGACGTCTGCGGGAAGAACTCCGCCATCCGGTCGGCCGCCGCACCCTCGCCCTTGGCGTCGGGGAAGTCGATCATCAGGTTCAGCGCCCGGATCTCGCCGGTCGAGCGCGAGTACCCCGGTGCGGTCGGCAGCCCCTCGGACATCTGCACGCCCATCGCGCCGGAGATCCGGCAGGGGGCGAGCATCGCCTCGGCACTGGTCGCGGCCACCGGCCCGGCCGCCGAATGGCTGCGGCTGGATATGCCCGTGCTCGCCGTCGCCGTGACGCCGAGGGCCAGCGCGGTGATGCCGATGCAGGCGCTGGTGCGGGCTGGCTTGCGTATCCGGTGGCGCGTCTGCGGCATGGAGATCGGCCTTCGGGTCCGCGGCAGCCGGCCGGGTCCGGACTGCGCTCTGTGGGCTCACCCTCCGACGGCTGGGGCGGGCTCGCGCGCCGAGGGAGGCCAAACGGGATCAAAGGGCCCGAGGCGGTGTGATTCAGGTCACACGGAAGAGTGAAATAAGCGGGGACCCTCTCCCCGTTTGAACCAGAGTCCCCGTGAACCGGGGAGCCGCTCCCCGTTTCGGGAGAAGCGACCCACCCGGACCGACGCGTCACCTGCCAGGGAGCCGTCCATGAAGAGCCCCGCCACCACCGATCCGGCGGCCCTGCCCGTACCGGGCCGGGAGGCCGACCTCGACCTCACGGCTCCAGCCACGGCGTCCGCCGGTGTCGCGGGTTACGCGGGCTCCGGTGCGGCCGAGGGGGCGGCCATGGGCGAGGCCGGGCGCGAAGCCGGGGGCGAGGCCGAGCGCGGCCGTACCGGCAAGGCGGCCGCCGCGGCAGCCGCCGCAACTGCCGCCGCAACTGCCGCCGCCGCGGACGCGGTCGAGGCCGCCGCCCCGTGCACGGAAGGCAAGGTTCCGCGTCCGCGTGCCGACGCCGTCCGCAACCGGGAGCGCATCCTGACCGCCGCCCGCGACGCGCTCGTGGAGTTCGGCCCCGCCGCCCCCCTCGACGAGATCGCCCGCCGGGCCGGCGTGGGCAATGCCACGCTCTACCGGCACTTCCCCGACCGCCCGGCCCTGATCCACCACGTCGTGCTCTTCGGCCTGAACCGGGTGGCGGGGCTGGCCGTCGACGCCCTCGCCGAGGAGCCGGACGCCTTCGCCGCCCTGTGCCGGTTCACGCACGCGGCGGCGGACGAGCGGATCGGCGCCCTGTGCCCCGTGCTCTCCAGCGAGTTCGACCACGACCACCCCGAACTGGTCGCCTCGCGCAAGGCCTTGGAGGAGGCGGTCGAGGGCCTGCTGGCCGCCGGTCACGCCTCCGGCCTGCTGCGCACGGACATCGGCGTCGGCGACCTGCTGATCGCGCTGTCGCAGCTCAGCCGCCCGCTCCCGGGCACGGCCTGCTTCGACGCGGAGGTCTTCGTCCACCGCCATCTCCAGCTCTTCCTCGACGGGTTGAGAGCCCCGGCCCGCTCCGAACTGCCGGGCTCGGTGACCACGCTGGCGGATCTGAGGCGAAAGGCCATGTGACGCCCCGGGGCGCGCCCATGGGCGCCGCACGACGAACGAAGCACCCGCAGTCCTGATCCAGGTCTTTTCAGTCATCTCGCACCACGAAGTGGGTACCCCCATGCCAAAAACAGCCGCGAACCCGCCGCTGTCCGTCAACGCCGCCGATCCCAGCCGCTGGAAGGCCCTGGTCTTCATCGCGCTGGCGCAGCTGATGGTCGTCCTCGACGCCACCATCGTGAACATCGCCCTGCCGTCCGCCCAGACCGACCTCGGCATCTCGGACGGCAACCGCCAGTGGGTCATCACCGCGTACGCGCTGGCCTTCGGCGGACTGCTCCTCTTCGGCGGACGCATCGCCGACAAGTGGGGCCGCAAGAACGCCTTCATCGTCGGCCTCATCGGCTTCGCCCTGGCCTCCGCGCTGGGCGGCGCCGCACAGGGTGAGGCCATGATGCTGGGCGCCCGCGCCCTCCAGGGTGCCTTCGGCGCACTGCTCGCGCCCGCCGCGCTCTCGCTGCTGGCCGTCATGTTCACCGACGCCAAGGAGCGTGCCAAGGCCTTCGGCATCTACGGTGCGATCGCCGGTGGCGGTGGCGCCGTGGGCCTGATCCTCGGCGGCGTCCTCACCGAGTACCTGAACTGGCGCTGGACCTTCTTCGTCAACATCCCGTTCGCGATCGTCGCCGCCGTCGGCGCCTGGATGATCATCCGCGACCCGGCCGGCGGCCGTAACCGCGCACCGCTCGACATCCCCGGCGTCCTGCTCTCCACGACCGGCCTCGTCGCCCTCGTCTACGGATTCACCCGCGCCGAGTCGGCCGGCTGGTCGGACGGCCTCACCGTGGGCATGTTCATCGCCTCCGTGGTGCTGCTCGCCGCGTTCGTCTTCGTCGAGTCCCGTACGGCCCACCCGCTGCTCCCGCTGCGCGTCCTGCTGGAGCGCAACCGCGGCGGCGTCTACCTCTCACTGGGCCTCGCCGTCATCTCGATGTTCGGCCTGTTCCTCTTCCTCACCTACTACCTGCAGGTCGTCAAGGGCTTCTCGCCCGTCACGACCGGCTTCGCCTTCCTCCCGATGATCGTGGGCATGATCACCGGCTCCACGCAGATCGGCGCCCGCCTCATGACGCGGGTCCCGCCGCGCCTGCTGATGGGCCCCGGCTTCATGGTCGCCGCCAGCGGCATGCTGCTGCTGACGCAGCTCGAGGTCGGCTCCTCCTACCCGGCGCTGATCCTGCCGGCGCAGCTGCTGCTGGGCCTCGGTATGGGTACGGCCTTCATGCCCGCCATGTCCCTGGCCACGTACGGGGTGAACCCGGCCGACGCCGGTGTCGCCTCGGCGATGGTCAACACCTCCCAGCAGGTGGGCGGCGCGATCGGCACCGCCCTGCTGAACACGATCGCCGCCTCCGCGACGACCGCGTACCTGACCGACCACGCGGCCGAGGCCGCGTCGGGCGGCCCTGCGGCGCAGCTGATCCAGGCCCAGGCCATGGTGGAGGGCTACTCCTCCGCGATTTGGTGGGCGGTCGGCATCCTGGTCGCGAGCTCCCTCATCGCCCTGACCCTCATCACCACGGGCAAGCCGGGCGCGGGCGACCCGGTCGCCGAGGGCGCGGACGCCGACATGAAGATCCCGGTGATCGCCCACTGACCCACCATTCACCGGAGCGGGGCGGGTCCCGCTCCGGGGTACGGGAATGACTGACGACCCCGCATCGTTCAAATTTGAACGATGCGGGGTTAGTCTTTGTGTGGCGGCCCGCCGTGACGATTCCTGGAGCTCCCGATGCCGACGCCCGAAGCCCTGACCCCCACCCGGATGCCGGCCCTGTACCTGAGCCACGGAGCCCCGCCCCTCGCGGACGACGCGCTCTGGCCCGGCGAACTGGCCGCCTGGTCCGCGGACCTCCCCCGCCCGCGCGCGATCCTGATGGTCTCCGCCCACTGGGAGGAGGCCCCCCTCGCCCTCGGGGCCACCGAGCCGGTCCCGCTGGTCTACGACTTCTGGGGCTTCCCCGAGCACTACTACCAGGTCCGCTACGACGCTCCGGGCGCCCCCGGGCTGGCCGCGTCGGTCCGCGCACTCCTCAAGGCCCCGGGCACCCCCGTCCAGGACATCCCCGACCGCGGCCTGGACCACGGCGCGTACGTCCCGCTGGTGGAGATGTTCCCCGAGGCCGACATACCGGTGCTCCAGATATCCATGCCGACCCTCGACCCGCGCCGCCTGATGGAGATCGGCCGCAAGCTGGCCCCGCTGCGCGACGAGGGGGTCCTCATCGTCGGCAGCGGCTTCTTCACCCACAACCTGGCCGCCCTGCGCCACCCCGGCCCCGGGGTCCCGGCCTGGTCGGCGGAGTTCGACGCCTGGGGCCACGAGGCGCTGGCCGCCGCCGACGTCGACGCCCTGCTGGACTTCGAAGCCAAGTCCCCGGCGGGCCGCCTGGCCCACCCGCGCACGGAACACTTCGCCCCCCTGTTCGTCACCCTGGGCGCCGCCGGGCCGGACCTCACCACCCCCTCCACCCCGGTCTCGGGCTTCTGGATGGGCCTCTCGAAGCGCTCCCTGCAATTTGGCTAGCCACCCCGGCGCACCCGGCCCCCTCTGGTGCCCCAGCGGCTCGGCGTACGCGGCGGAGTCGCTGGTCCTCGCGGTCCGCGACGGCCTCGACGGACCCCCGGCCTACCTCCCCGCGCCCCGTCCGGCGGCCGAGGCGCTCGCCGAACTGCCCGAAGGAGTCGAACCGCGCCGCCTGCTGCGCCTGGCCTCCCACTGCGCGCCGCACTGCCTCAACCGCGAGGCCGACACCTGCACCCTGGCCGCCCGCCTGACGGCGTCCGCGAGCCCCCCGGCCCCGCTCCCGCCCTGCCACCTCCGCCCGGTCTGCACGTGGTGGACCCAGTCGGGCCCACCCGCCTGCCGCGCCTGCCCGGGCGTCTCGACCCGCCCGCAATGACCTCAGGAGGTCCGGAGCGGCCCGGTGCTCTCCTCGCCGATGGCGAACCCCTTGGCGGCCCCGTGGGTGACGCTCACGCCAGAGTTCATGCCGCAGGAACATGCCGCACGTTCACTCGGACGGGGAGATCGTCGCCGGCCGAGGCAACCGGAAGCCGCCGGAGGCCGTCTCCTGGGGTGGGAGTGCAACCCGGGACGGCGCTGTTCCGGGAGTGGAAACGGCCCTGTCAAGTGTGACGCTGGTCTCACCCGCGCGCTGGTCGCGCCGGCCCGCCCGGCCTCCGGGGCCGGTCGCCATCCCCGCCCTGACCTGCACCTCTTCGAGTCCGATGGCATCGCCGATCCGCCCGGACCCGGTGGTGGCGGGGCAGGATACTGCAAGATCTCGGAAAAGAGGGAGCGACGTGGGAATTCTGTCCCGATTCCAGTCGTTGTTTCCTTCGGAAGCGGGCACTCGGGAGAGTGTCCAGGCAGCCGAACCAGCGCAGCCGAACCACCGCACCACCGCGACCGAACTCATCGCAAGGGAGCACGCATGGCAACCCGCGCCGTCGCCCGTCGTCAGTCCACGAGCAGCGCTCGCGCTGTGGGCGGGGAGATCGCAGACCGCGACCTGGTCGGCATGTACCTGGACGAGATCGCGCGCACACCGCTACTCGACGCGGCCAAGGAAGTGGAGCTCTCGCAGATCATCGAGGCGGGCGTGTACGCCCAGCAGATCCTCGACGGCGCGATAGAGCGCACGGGCAAGAAGCCCTCCCAGGAGGAGCTCGAAGTCCTGGCCTCCGAGGGCGAGCGGGCCAAGGAAGTCTTCATCCGCTCCAACCTCCGCCTGGTCGTCGCCGTGGCCCGCCGCTACCCGCGCAGCGGGCTGCCGCTCCTCGACCTCATCCAGGAGGGCAACGCCGGCCTGGTCCGCGCGGTGGAGAAGTTCGACTACGCCAAGGGCTTCAAGTTCTCCACGTACGCCACGTGGTGGATCCGCCAGGCGATCACCCGCTCCATCGCCGACCAGTCCCGCACCATCCGCCTGCCCGTCCACCTGGTGGAGGAGCTCGGCCGGATCCGCCGGGTCCAGCGCGAGTTCAACCGCGAGAACGGCCGGGACCCGGAGCACGCGGAGATCGCCGCCGAGCTGGACACGACGGAAAAGCGCGTCGGAGACGTCCTGGACTGGGCGCGCGATCCGGTCAGCCTGAACATGGGCGTCGACGAGGACGGCGACACGCAGTTCGGCGACCTGCTGGAAGACACCTCGGCCATCTCCCCGGAGCAGTCCGTCCTCTCGCTGCTGCGCAGCGAGGAGCTGGAGGACCTGCTGGGCAAGCTGGACCAGCGAACCGCGTCGATCATCAAGATGCGTTACGGCATTGACGACGGTCGGGAGCGTACGCTGACGGAGGTCGGCAAGCAGCACGGGCTGACCCGCGAGCGGATCCGCCAGATCGAGAAGCACGCGCTGCTCGAACTGAAGCGCATGGCCCGCGACACCGGCTTCGACGCGGTGGCGTAACCCCAAGAACGAGCCCCCGGTGCCTATCCCCCCCAGGCGCCGGGGGCTCCCTTGTGTCCCGGGCCCGGCCCCGCCGGCGTTCGAGGCGCGGAGCCCGGGGAGGGGTGGAAGGGCGGGTAGGGGGCAGCCCCGCAGGCCCCCGCTACGACCCCGCCGCCCCCATCAGCCGCGCACCCAGCGCCCGCGCCGCCTCGACCAGGGCGCCGGGCCCGTGCACGGTGAACGGCACCCCCGCCAGCGCCATCCGGGCCACCAGCCACTCGGGCGAGTCCGCGGAATCGAACCGCACCCGTACCCCGGCACCCTCCGCGCCGCCCCCGGGCACGGGCTCCGCGAACTCCCGCACCCACTCCGGCAGCCCCACCGCCTCCGCGAAGGTGACGTCGACCCGGTACGTCGACTCCCCGCCCCGCAGTCCGCGCCGCACGAAGTCCACGGCGTCCATCGGCAGCTCCCGCCCCACGAACCTCGCCCCCGTCGCGTACGGCTCGCTCATCCGGTCCACCCGGAAGGTCCGCCAGTCCCCGCGCTCCATGTCGTAGGCCACGAGGTACCACCGGCTCCCGGTGCTGACCAGCCGGTACGGCTCCACCAGCCGCCGCGATGCCACTCCGTCCCGCGCCCGGTAGGCGAACCGCAGCCGCTCCGGCCCGGCCACCGCCGAGGCGATCGCCGTCAGCGTCCGCGGATCCACGCTCGCCCCGTCGCCCCGCGCCACCGCGACCGTCGCCGACTGCAGCGCGCTCACCCGCCGCCGCAGCCGCCCGGGCAGGACCTGCTCCAGCTTCGCGAGGGCGCGTACGGAGGCCTCCTCCACCCCCTCGATCGCATGCCCGGCCCCCGCCCGCAGCCCCACCGCGATGGCGACGGCCTCCTCGTCGTCCAGGACGAGCGGCGGCATCGCGGCGCCCGCCACCAGCCGGTAGCCGCCCTCCGCACCCAGCGTGGCCTCCACCGGGTACCCCAGCTCCCGCAGCCGGTCGATGTCGCGCCGGATCGTGCGGGCACTCACCCGCAGTCGCTCGGCCAGCTCGCTCCCGGGCCACTCGCGCGGAGTCTGGAGCAGGGAGAGCAGGGAGAGGAGGCGGGCCGGGGTATCGGTCATGGTTCAAAGGTGCCAGCCAAATAGGACACCAACTGACCTATATGCCGTCTAGGTTTCTCCTCATGAGCACCGAGACGACCCAGTCATCGCCCGAAGGAAAGAACGGGCCCGTACAAGAAGAGCGGACCGACCCTCCCGCAGAGACCACCCCGATCAGCAAGACCGGCGGCGCCGCCGCACTCAGCGAGGCCGGTGAGGCCGGCGAGGCAGCGGCCCCCGCCGACCGCCGCCGCTGGATCGCGCTCGCCATCGTGATGACCGCCGCCTTCATGGACCTGGTCGACGTCACGATCGTCAACATCGCGATACCCCGGATGCGCGAGGACCTCGGCGCCTCCACCAGCGCCATCCAGTGGATCACCGCGGGCTACGCCCTCGCCTTCGCCGCCGGCCTGATCACCGGTGGCCGTCTCGGTGACATCTACGGCCGCAAGCGCCTCTTCCTCATCGGCATATCCGGCTTCACCGCGGCCTCGCTGCTCTGCGGTCTCGCCCCCAGCCCCGACGTGCTCGTCGCCGCCCGCATCCTCCAGGGCGGCATGGCGGCCATGATGGTCCCGCAGGTGCTCGCGATCATCCACGTCACCTTCCCGCCGCACGAGCGCGGCAAGGTCTTCGGACTCTTCGGCGCGATCATCGGCCTCGGCGCCGTCTCGGGCCCGATGCTCGGCGCACTGCTCACCGAGTGGAACCTCCTCGGCCTCGAATGGCGCCCGATCTTCCTGATCAACCTGCCCGTCGGCATCGCCGGCGTGATCCTGGGCCGCAAGTTCATCTCCGAGTCCAAGGCCCCCAAGGCGCTGCGCCTGGACCTGGTGGGCGTCGTGCTCGCCACCCTCGCCCTGGTTATGCTGATCTTCCCGCTCACGCACGGCCGCGAGAACGACTGGCCGGTGTGGGGCTTCGTCTGCATGATCGCCTCGCCGCTCGTCTTCGGCGTCTTCATCGCCTACGAGAAGCACAAGATCCAGAAGGACGGCTCCCCGCTCGTCGAGCTCTCCCTCTTCAAGGTCAAGAGCTTCGCGGGCGGCATCGCCGTCCAGCTGACCTTCGGCATCGCGACCGGCATCTTCTTCCTGGTCTGGACGCTCTACATGCAGATGGGCCTCGGCTGGAGCGCCCTGAAGGCCGGCTCCACCGGCATCCCGTTCTCGATCGCCGTCTCGGCCGCCGCGGGCATGTCCGTACAGAAGCTCGTCCCGCGCTTCGGCCGCAAGGTACTCCAGGCCGGCGCGCTGGTGATGGCAGCGGGCGTACTCCTCTACATCTGGGAGTCGGACCGCTACGGCATGGGCATCACCTCCTGGCAGATGGCGGCCCCGCTGATCGTCATGGGCGCCGGCATGGGCCTGATCATCGCCCCGCTGACCGACACCGTGCTCTCCGAGGTGCCGCGCGAGCACGCCGGCTCGGCTTCCGGGCTGATCAACACCACCGGCCAGATGGGCAACGCGCTGGGCCTCGGCCTGACCTCGGTCGTCTACTTCGGCTTCATCGAGGACGACCGGCTCTTCGGCCCGCCCTACGTCGACGCGTTCCACCACGCGATGTGGTGGGTCGTGGCCGTCCTGGTCGTGATCTTCTCCGTGATGTTCATGCTGCCGCGCAAGGCCGTTCCCATGGCCGAGCGCGAGGGCGGCGCGGAGTACGCCGGCTAGGACCGCTGGTACCGCACGCCTGCGCACCGCACGGACGGGCATGTCTGCTTCTGTTGGCAGACATGCCCGTTTGTTTTGTTTTCGCTAGCAAACGGGCGTACGATCCAAGAGAATCCACAGAGTCGGGCATCGAACGGACCTGAAACCATATGTACGGACCGGAGCGCCAGCAGGAGATCCTCCGTCTCGCCCGCGAGGCGGGCCGCGTGGACGTCCTGTCCCTGGCCGACCGGTTCCAGGTCACGGCCGAGACCGTGCGCCGCGACCTCAAGGCCCTGGACCGGGCCGGGCTCGTACGCCGGGTGCACGGCGGTGCCATACCGGCCGGCCGCCTGGACTTCGAGCCGGACCTCACTGAGCGCGAGGCCACCGCGGCCGACGAGAAGGACCGCATCGCGGCTGCCGCCCTCGCCGAACTCCCCGACGGCGGCAGCATCGTCCTCGACGCGGGCAGCACCGTGGCCCGCCTGGCGGCCGCCATCCCCGTCGATACGGCGCTCACCGTGGTCACCCACGCGCTGCCCGTCGCCGCCCGGCTCGCCGACCACGCCGGCATCGACCTCCACTTCGTCGGAGGCCGGGTCCGCCACCGCACCCGCGCCGCGGTCGACGCGTGGGCGCTGAGGGCCTACGCCGAGATCCGCGCCGACGTCCTCTTCCTCGCGACGAACGGCTTCACGGCCGAGGGCGGCCTGACCACCCCCGACCTCGCCGAGGCCGCCGTCAAGCGGGCCGCGGTGGCGGCCGCCCGCCGCGTCGTCCTCCTCGCCGACTCCGCGAAGGCGGGCCGGGAACACCTCGCCCGCTTCGGCTCCTTCGCCGACGTCGACCTCCTCATCACGGACAAGGGGCTCAGCCCCGCCCACAAGGCGGCGATCGAGGCCGCCGGTACGGAAGTTGTGCTCGTATGATCCTCACCGTCACCCCCAACCCCTCCCTCGACCGGACCTACGAGGTCCCCTCGCTGGACCGCGGCGAGGTGCTCCGCGCGAGCGGCGACCGGGTGGACCCCGGGGGCAAGGGCGTGAACGTCTCCCGGGCGGTGGCCGCGGCGGGCGCCCGTACGACGGCGGTCCTGCCGCTCGGCGGCGCACCGGGCGCGATGATCGCCGAACTCCTCAGCGCCCAGGGCGTGGACGTCACTGCGGTCTCCATCGCAGGCCAGACCCGCTCCAACATCTCGCTCGCCGAACCGGACGGCACCCTCACCAAGATCAACGCAGCCGGCCCGGCCCTGACCGCCGCGGAATCGGCGCTCCTCCTGGAAACGGTCCGCACCTGCTCGGGCGGCGCCGCCTGGATCGCCTGCTGCGGCAGCCTGCCGCGCGGCATCGGCCCCGAGTGGTACGCCGACATCGTGACCCGGGCCCACGCGGCGGGCATCCGCATCGCCCTGGACACCTCCGGTCCGGCGCTGCTCGCGGCGCTGCCGGCCCGCCCGGACGTGATCAAGCCGAACGCCTCGGAACTCGCGGCCGCGGTGGGACGACCCCTGGCCACCCTCGGCGACGTGCTGAAGGCCGCGGAAGAACTGCGGTCGCTGGGCGCGGGCGCGGTCCTTGCCTCCCTCGGCGCGGACGGCCAGCTCCTGGTTTCCGAGGAGGGTGCCTCCTACGGCACGGCGGCCGTCTCCTCGGTCCGCAGCAACGTCGGCGCGGGCGACGCCGCCCTCGCAGGCTTCCTGATCGCGGGGGGTACGGGGCCTGCGGCCCTGGCCTCCGCCCTGGCCCACGGCGCGGCCGCGGTCCAGCTTCCCGGCAGCGCCATGCCGGCCCCTTCCGACCTACGCCCCGACGCGGTCCACATCACGCAGGACCCGCCCCTGGACCTCCCTCTGTCCGAAACGGCCGACGGGCGATGAGCGCGCCGGCGCCGCCCGACCGCCGTCCCCGTCACCTCACCCGCGCACGGAGCTCCATGGCCCCGCGTGCGGCCGTTTCGGTCTCGTAGACCTCGCACATGTGCCGCCCGTCCGGCGTCACCGTGTGCTCGACCTCCCACAGGCTGAACTCGCTCCCGTCCAGCAGGACGAAGGAGTGCTGGTACAGGCTGAAGCCCGCGTCCCGCCCGTCCGCCAGACACTGCCGGGTGCCGAACACCTGCGTGATCTGGTGTGCGTAGGCCGACCGCAGCAGCAGGGCCACCCGCTCGCCCGGCCGGTCCGGGTTCTCCGCGCGGCGCAGCACCCGTCGGGCGTGGTCCGCGGACTCCTCCACCGCGTACTCGCGGTGCTGCCGGCCCGGGGCCGGATTGCCGAACAGCGCGCTGAGCACGGCGATGTCGCTGTCGGGTTCCTCCTCCACCGTCACCTCCACGAGGTCCCGGGCCACCTGCGAGGGGACCTCGCCGAAGAGCCGGGCCGCCGCGAGGCAGGTCTCCGCCTTGCTGGCGAAGACCTCGTACCGTATCGAGAGGTCGGCGTCCTGACGGTGGGCCAGCTCCCACAGCACCACGGAGTCGCCGTCGGACAGCAGGTAGGCGTGCCGGTGGATCTCCCGCCACGGTCCCGCCGCCGGACTGCGGCGGGTGGTGTGGAGCGAGGACCTGTGGGCGAGCGCCGTGCCGAGCCGCTCGATCAATTGGTCCGGCAGGTCGAAGGAGTTGAGGGCGCGGCCCAGGAGTCGATCGAGGTGCGCCTCGGTTGTCTCGTGTGGATCGCTCAAGGTGGGTCTCCAGGCCGTCGCAGCTTGTCACTTCGCGGAAGCTCAACGTAGCCCCTGGGTCTGACATCACGTCCGGGGTTCGGTAAAACGTCCGGGAAGAGTCAGGGGTTCCAGCCACCCCTTCAGGTCAACCTCCATGTCGATGAGCATGGTTGGGCCGGATACCGGGCACAAGGGCGGGAGCATGACCGTATGGCAACAAATACCGTGGGCGTCCCCCGCCAGCAGGGCCGGCCCCACAGCCGCAAGGACGCGGAACCGATCGCAGCCCCCCGTGCGCTGGCCTGGCTGCTGCTGCTCACCGGAGCCGCCGGAGTGCTGGCCGCCTGGGTCATCACCCTGGACAAGTTCCTGCTGCTGGAGAACCCGGACTTCAAGCCCGCGTGCAGTCTCAATCCGGTGGTCTCCTGCGGCAGCGTGATGAAGAGCGAGCAGGCGGCGGCCTTCGGCTTCCCGAACCCGATGCTGGGTCTGGTCACCTACGGGGCGGTCGTGTGCGTCGGCGCCGCCCTGCTGGCCGGGGCCCGCTATCGCGGCTGGTTCTGGCTCGGTCTGGCCGCCGGAATGCTCTTCGGCGTCGGATTCTGCTCCTGGCTCATGGTCCAGTCGCTCTACGAGATCAACGCGCTCTGCCTGTGGTGCTGCCTGACCTGGCTGGCCACCCTGTTGATGTTCTGGGCGGTCACCGCCCACACCGTCCGTACGGGGATCCTCCCCGCACCCGAGCCGGTACGGAATTTCTTCGCCGAGTTCGGCTGGGCCCCGCCCGTCCTGCACACCGGCGTGATCGGGATGCTGATCCTGACCCGGTGGTGGGACTTCTGGACCGGCTGAGTCCGCCGGACGACACGCGAGGGCCCCGGCAGCTGGACGCTGCCGGGGCCCTCGTCACTTCACACCGCTTCTTCGAACGCATCGCTCCACGGGCGCCGTGTCTGTGGACCACGGGTCCCGGACCGTAGATCGGGAGCGGAGATCAGCTGCCGGCGGAGGCGTTGCCCGAGAGGACCGGGATGTTGCTGAGGATGTGCGAGAGCGGCTCGTCGCCCTTGGCCTGGGTGGAGTTCTCGGTGCACTGCTGGTTCTGCGGGTTGGACAGGACGTTGATGTCCTGGACACCGACGTTGACCAGCGCGACCAGGGACTGGGCGTTGACCTTGGCCGGCAGACCGATGCAGGGCTTGTTCAGGGTGCCCTGGACGACGCCGAGCTGCGGGCTCATGGCACCGTGCGTCTTCTGGTTGCCGTACGCCTGCACGGCGCCGTTCCCGTTGACGGTGTTGATCCCGTTGTCGTTGCCGATCGCCATGGCGGGGGCGGCAGCAGCAGCGCCCGCGCCGACGGCGGCGGCGGTGACCGCGGCAGCAGTCATGATCTTCTTGAACATTTTGATCCTTTTGTCGCACGAGTGCCCGCTAGTGGAGCGCCCTGATCAACTGCCTTCGCGGAGGGTTGGTTCTGCTGCTTCACTCAAACGGCCTGTCTGTGGGCAGGTTTTCCCCGGCTGGGGTGAGCCGCCCCCGGATACGTGCGCGAAGCCCGTACGCACCCCGCAGCGGGGTGCGGGGCCCCGCGCTCGTGTTGCGCTCCGTAGAACACGTTCGCACGGTGGGTAAGGAGGCGGATCGCTCGGGTCCGCTTCCTGAGCGACCACGAGAAGGAACACCCATGCACCGCACCAAGGCCTCCCGCATCCGCGTCCTCGTCCCGTCGGCCCTGGCGGTCGTCATACTCACCGGCGCGGCAGCTCCCGCGGGCGCCGCAGAAGGTGCAGGTGCCGCCGCGAACCGCGTGGCGGCTGCCCAGGAGGAGATCAACGAGAGGGTGGCGGCGGCGGGTCCCGTCGAAGACGCCCTCGCCGCGGTCTCCAAGATCCTGGCGGACCTGACGAAGAGCCTGGGCAGCCTGCTCCCGGGGATCAAGATCCCCGAGATCAAACTGCCCGCGCTCCCGGCCCTGCCGCAGATCCCTGCACTTCCCGCGCTGCCCGCGATCCCCGGGGTCCCCGACCTCCCGCTTCCGGAGATCCCCGCCGCCCCGGTCCCCGAGGTCCCCGGGGTTCCGGCGCTCCCGGTCTCCGAACCCGCGGCCCCGCCCGCGGGCGCGGCGCCCGCTGTGCCGGCGGCACCTGCAGTACCCGCAGTACCGGCAGTACCCGCGGCACCCGCAGTACCTGCGGCACCCGGCACGCCTGCGGGCCTGCTCCCGGGTATGCCGTCGTTCGCCGGGTTCCTTCCGTAGGGACCCGGATCCGTACGCGGATCCGCACGCGGTTACGACTATTGGGCTGAACAGGTCTGATCGCGTGCGGAACCGTGTCGTCTGGGAAGGTGGACCGTTTCGCTCGATGTGAGCCCCGGCATCGGGGCAGAACATCGAAGAGAAGGTGCACTTCCCATGAACACTGCCAAGAAGGCCGCCCTGGTCCTGGCCACCGCTGGTCTCGCCGCGGCCGGTGCCGCAGGCTCCGCTATGGCCGACTCGAAGGCTGAGGGCGCGGCCGTGGGTTCCCCCGGTGTCCTCTCGGGCAACCTGGGACAGGTCCCGGTCCACATCCCCGTCAACGTCTGCGGCAACTCCGTGAACGTGATCGGCGCCCTGAACCCGGCGTTCGGCAACGTCTGCGTCAACGACTGACGTTCGACGCACCACGCGACTGTGGGCGCCACCGGCGAGGCCGGGGGCGCCCACAGTCGTGTCGGCGGGAGAACGGGCCGGACCGTCAGTGCGTGCTGCCGCCGTTGAGCTTCACTCCGCCGAGCAGCGGCGAGGCCTGGGTGGCCCCGTTGGCGAGGCTCATCACCTCGGCCGGAGCGTCGTTGCGGACCTCGTTGACCTTCTGGACGGTGGACACGACCTTGTGGACGCTCTCGCCCTGCTCGGCCAGGCCGTTGCCCACGGTCTGCGGCAGCGCCGCCGATACGGGGTTCACCGAGTCGGTGACCGCCGTCAGCCCGCTCGTCAGGCTCATGGGGACGGCCGGCGCCTCGGTGGCGGCGAAGGCGGGAGAGGTGGCGCCGAGGGCGGCGACGGAGCCGACGACGACTGCGGCGACCTTCGAGAGCTTCATTGTCAAAATCCTCTTCTAGGGGTGGCCAATGGCGACCAGTGGCGACCGTCGCGCCACTTTCGACCTGGTTAACGATTCCCCGGCGCCACGGAAACGCGGAACCGAACACGGCAACGGCCGGAGAATCCGACAAGGGACTCTCCGGCCGATATTATTTCTGATTACCGTTATTGCCGTCAGGCGGCGTTACGGGACCTGCGGTACAGAATGGCGCCGCCCAGGATGAGGGCCGAGGCCAGGGCCGCGGCTCCTGCGGGCTGCCCGGCGCCGGTCGCTGCCAGTTCCTGCCGCGCGGGGGCCGCCGCGACGGGGACGGCTTCGGGGGCGGGTGCCGGCGCGGGGAGCGGTGCCGGGGCGGGTGCCGGGGCGGGGAGCGGTGCAGGGGGAAGCTCGACGGGCAGGTCACCGGCGGGTGCCGCCGGCGGCTGGTCGGCCGGGGGCACTACCGGCGCCGGGTGCTCCACGACCTGGCTGCCGTGCGGGGGCATCGGCGCGGGAGCCTCCACGACGGGCGCCGGAGCGGGGAGCGTGTGCGGAGCCTCCTCCACTACGGGCGCGGGGGCCGGCGCCGGAAGCGGCTGCGGGGCCTCCTCGACCGGCGCCGGTACGGGGGCAGGGGCCGGAACGGGCTCCGGCAGCGGCGGCGCGGGTACCTGCTCCACCGGCGGGGGAGCGGGCGCCGGAGCGGGCACCGGGTGCTCCGCCTCGGGCGCGGGCAGCGGCTTCGGCGCGGGGGGTGCGTGCTGCGGCCGCGGCTCGGGATTTTCCGGGGCGGGGTGGTCGTCGCACTCCTCCTCGCCGTGGTCTCCGTAGCCGCCCTGCGGCCCGGGTCCGTGGTCCTCGTGGCCGCTCTGCGGCCCGGGCCCGTGGTCTCCGTAGCCGCCGGGCTGCTCGGGTCCGTGGTCTCCGTAGCCGCCGGGCCGCTCGGGTCCGTGGTCTCCGTAGCCGCCCTGCTCGTGCCGGTCCTCGCGCTCCTCGTGCTCGTCGCGCCCGGGCCCCTGGTCGACGTAGCGACGGACCTGCTCCGCCTGCTGCGGGCTGAGGTAGCGCTCGTAGTCGTGCCCGGCGTCGGAGCCGGTCGTGGTGGCGCAGTTGTTGCCCATGGCGGGGTTGAGGCCCGCCCCGGCGTCCACGGTGTTGCCGCACACGTTCGGCGTGAAGGTGATCGGTACCGAGACGCTGTTGCCGGCCAGCACCCCCGGTGAACGGGAGGCCTCGGCCATCGCCCCGGGTTGCGCGTAGGCCGCGCCGGTCGCGATCGACAGCAGACTCGACGCGGCGGCCGCGGTGAGCACCCCCTTGCCCAGTACCTGTCGGCTCAGTACCTGTCGCATGGGTCCTTCCCTGTCTACCGGCCCTGCGGCCGGTGCTGAATCGAAGGTGGCCTCGGAGTGCACCGCCGTGCACTCCGAGGCCACCCCGAGGAGGTCTGCCCTTGCGGGCACAGGCGCTTCGTCAGGCGTTGACGCAGGTGTTGCCGAACGCGGGGTTCAGCAGCGCGATGACGTTGACGGTGTTGCCGCAGACGTTGACCGGGACGTGCACCGGGACCTGGAGCAGGTTGCCGGACAGGACGCCCGGGGAGCCGACGGCCGCGCCCTCAGCCGCCGAGTCGGCCATGGCGGGGGAGGCGGCACCGGCTGCCATGAGAATGCCGGCGGCCAGCACCACTGCCTTCTTGTACGTCATTTGTTTTCGTTTCCTTCCCGCAGAGGTCTATCCGCTGCAGAATTAACAACGAGTGGGCCCGGGAAAAGAAACCGGGGATTTTTGGACGCTGCCGGCCAATTCACTCAGATGCTCGTGCGTCCTGAATTGTGGCCGGATTCATACCAGTCCCTATTAGGGTCCCGACATGCGGCGGGGCCGCCGCGACCCGAAGGTGCGACGGCCCCACTGGCGCGGTGCGCGGGGTGCTGTCAGCTGCCGGCGGAGGCGTTGCCGGACAGGACCGGGATGTTGCTGAGGATGTGCGAGAGAGCCTCGTCGCCCTTGGCCTGGGTGGAGTTCTCGGTGCACTGCTGGTTCTGCGGGCTGGACAGGACCGGGATGTCCTGGACGCCGACGTTGACCAGAGCCAGCACGGACTGGACGTTGGCCTTGGCGGGCAGGGCGATGCAGGGCTTGTTGAACGAGCCCTGGATGAGCGCCATCTGCGGGCTCATGTTGCCGTACGTGGCCTGGTTGCCGTAGATCTGCGAGGCCCCGTTGCCGTTCACGGTGTTGATGCCGTGGTCGTTGCCGATGGCCATGGCCTGCGGGGCCATGGCGGCACCCAGACCGACGAACGAGGCGGCAACCGCTGCGCCGGCCGCAAACTTCTTGATCATGATGGTCCCTTTTTTGCAGGATTGCCCGGTACTCAAGCACCCGGATCAACGGCGCAACCCCGGTTCGGGATGCGTGTGTTCACTCGGATGCCGAAGTTTCGGGCGCCACGGTTGACGTCAGGCGTTGACGCAGGTGGTGCCGAACGCGGGGTTAAGCAGGGCGATCACGTTCACGGTGTTGCCGCAGACGTTGACCGGGACGTGGACCGGGACCTGGAGCAGGTTGCCGCTCAGGACGCCGGGGGAGCCGCCCGCGAAGCCGTCCGCCGTCGCGCCGTCGCCGCCGTGTGCGGAGGCGAGGCCTGCGCCGCCCATCAGCAGCGCGGTGCTCGCGACCGCCAGGGTGGTGCCGCGCACCAGCCTCTTCTTCATCTCCGTTTTTCCTTTCCGTTCGAACAATGGTGCAACCCATAACGACCCGCCCGTCTCCAGGGTGCGTGTTATCGCCCAAAAGGCCGTACGAGCGAGTCCGGCGTGATTTCCCTCCGGACTTCTGACAAAGTTCACTCCTGTTTTGTCCCCTTGATCGAAAATGGAGACAGGGTCATGGGTTCCTCCCGCAGAATCCTCGGCGCGCTCGGTCTGCTGTCCTGCCTCACGCTTTCGGTGAACGCTCCGCTTGCCAGTGCGACGGCCGGTGCCGCCGCCGCCCCGCCGGGCGTGCGGGGTCCGCTGGTCAAGGAGGCGCCCCGGGTGCCCTTCACCCAGCGCTACCAGGCGGTGCAGCACGGCGGCCTGGTCCGGGCCTCGAACTCGTCCATCGGCTGTCGCAGGGTGGAGTCCGAGCAGGCCGAGCCGTGTGCGGCGGTCAACAAGGGTGCGGCCGGGACCAACGGCGACTACGAGATGTTCTACGACGAGGTCGACAAGGACCCGGACACCTACAACTCCACCCGGGCCGAGCTCAAGGTCCCGGCGGGCGCGAAGGTCTCGTACGCCCGGCTGTACTGGGGCGGGAACCTGCGGGTCGGGGAGCAGAAGCCGCCGGAGGACAACGGCCGCGTGCTCGTCGCCGAGCCGGGCGGCGCGTACAAGGAAGTCCTGGCCGACACGGCGATCGGGCACCGCAGCGATGCGGCCGGCGATGCCTACCAGGCCTCCGCCGACGTGACCCCGCTGGTCCGCAAGGGCGGGGCGGGGATGTGGACGGTGGCCCAGCTGAACATCGCCATGGGGCACTCGGACATGGGTGCCTGGGGCGGCTGGACCCTGGTGGTGGCCTACGAGCACCCGCAGGAGCCGGTGCGCAGGGTCTCGATCTGGGACGGCTTCGACGGGCTGGCCGCGGGGGCCGGCGATGCGGCGGGCGAGACGGTGGAGGTCACCGGCCTGGACGCGGCGCCCGGCGCGCAGGGGCGGGCCGGGGTGGTCGCGTACGACGGCGACCGCGGAACGCTCGGGGATTCACTCACGGTGACCGCCGACAGCGGGCGCCGGGTCAGCCTCAGTGACGGAGAAAATCCTTTTAATGATGTTATGAATTCCACGATCACGGAATTCGGAGATCACTCGTTCGTGCGACAGCCCGAACATATGAATAACCTCGGATATGACGCGGACGTGTTCGATCTGAGCCCCGCCCTGTCCGGTGGCGCCCGCAGCCTGACCTTCGGGTTCACGGGTGAAAAGCAGGGTCATTTCCTCGGTGTGCTCTTCGTTCAGACAGACGCGCGCCGCTGAACGCAGGAGACCACTCCACGTGCCGACACAGCCTCCTTCTTCCTCTTCCCTTTCTCCCTCCCCCTCCCGGCCTCCGGTCGTCCTCCACCTCGTCCAGCCGGTCGAGGGCGGGGTCGCCCGCGTCGTCGTCGACCTCGTACGCGCCCAGTCCGCGGCCGGCATGCGCACCTACGTCGGCTGTCCGCGCGGCGGACAGCTCGCGGACGCCGCCCGCGAGGCCGGGGCCGAGGTGCTCACCTGGCGTGCCGGTCGGGCTCCCGGGCCGGGACTGGCCGCCGAAGTGCTCGGCGCGCGCCGCCTGTTCGGCCGCGTCCGGCCCGACATCCTGCACGCCCACAGCGCCAAGGCCGGACTCGCCGGGCGGCTCGCCGTGCGCGGGGCCGTCCCGACCGTCTTCCAGCCGCACGCCTGGTCCTTCGACGCCGTGGGCGGGGCCACCGCCGCGCTCGCGCTGCGCTGGGAGCGCTTCGGGGCCCGTTGGGCCGACCGGGTGCTCTGCGTCAGCGAGGCCGAACGCCGCACCGGCGAGGCCGAGGGGATCGCGGCCCGCTGGTCGGTGATCCGCAACGGCGTCGACCTCGGCCACTTCTGCCCCGGGGGCCCGGACCCCGCCCTGGACAAGGCCCGGTCGCGCGCCGAACTACCGCTGCCCGCCGCCTTCCAGGGGGACGGGCCGCTCGCCGTCTGCGTCGGCCGGATCTGCCAGCAGAAGGGGCAGGACATCCTGCTGCGTGCCTGGCCGGAGCTGCTCGGAGCCGTTCCCGGGGCCCGTCTCGTGCTCGTCGGGGACGGCCCCGACCTGGAACGGCTGCGCCGCGGAGCCCCGCCCTCCGTCCACTTCGCGGGGGCCGCCTTCGACATCCGGCCGTGGCTTCGGGCCGCCGATCTCGTTGTACTGCCGTCGCGGTGGGAAGGCATGGCGCTCGCCCCGCTCGAAGCCATGGCCTGTGGCCGCCCGGTTCTGGTCACCGACGTCAGCGGTGCCAGGGAGAGCCTCCCGCCCGGCCAGGGACGGCTGTGCCTGGTGGAACCGGAGGACCCGACGGCGCTGGCCAAGGCCCTGGGCGGGCTGCTCGCCGAGCCGCGGCTGCTCGCCGGCCTCGGGGAGCAGGCGGAGCGGCACGCGCGGATGGAATTCGACGTGCGGCGCACCACGGACGCGGTCACCGGTCTGTATCACGAACTGCTGGGCAGGCCCCGGCCCTTGAACCAGGAGCGCATCAGCCGATGACGATGGACAGCGCACCCGCCCGGCACACCGGGCAGGACGGCACGGGGCCCGCCGGCGGCATCACCGCCGCCACCGGCACGACGACCACCAGCGGCGCCGGCGCGACCAGTACGGTCACCGGCACCGCCGTCGGAGCCGGTGTCACCGCCGTCCGCCGTTCCGTGACCGCCATCCACCCCCCGCGCGGACCCAGGGCCGACCGTGCCCGGGCCACCGTACGGCCGGGGCGGGTGCGCCGCCGGGACGGGATCGCCCCGCTGCTGGCCGCCGACGCGTTCGCCGCCGTGGCGACCGTGGCGGCGCTGCCCGGAGCGGAGCTGCCCCTCGGGGCGGCCGCCCCCCTCGCCGTGGCCCTGGCCGCCCTGCACGCGCAGGCCGGGCTGTACCGGCCGCGGCTCGCCCCCTCCGCGATCCTCGACCTGCCCGCGCTCGCCGGGCGGGCCGCCGCGCTGTGGTGCGCGGCCGCCGCCGTGCTGGCCGCCGCCGCCCCGGGCGATGCCCTGGGCTGGGGCGCGCTGCTCGGCGCCGTCTGCGTCCAGGTCGTCCTGGCGTGCGCGGGCCGCGGCTGCGTCAACCAGCTCCGCCGTCGCACCCGCGCCCGCCGCCCCGCCTCCGCCCTGGTCGTGGGACCCGGCACCGGGGCGAGCGCGGTCGCCGCCGCCCTGCACGGGCGTCCCGAGTACGGACTGCGCCCCGTGGGGCTCGCGGACACCGGGCCCGCCGAGGAGGGGGCCGCGGGAGTGCCCGTACTCGCCACCCACGAGGACATCCGGCGGGCCGTCATCCAGAACTCCGTGCGGCACGCCGTCTTCACCCGCCCGCCCGAGGCGGACGAACGCACCGCCTCCCTGGTCCGGCTCTTCCACGACCACGGCTGCCGGCTCTGGCTCGCCGACCCGGCGGGCACCGCCAAGGTCACCGGGATGCGCGTCGCGCAGCCCGCCGACCAGCTCTGGGGGTACGCCGTCCAGCCGCTGCTGCCGCGTCCGGCCCGGCCGGTCGAGCGGTACGCGAAGCGGGTCATCGACTCCTCGCTCGCCTCGATCGCCCTGCTCGCCGCCGCCCCCGTGATGGGCGCCTGCGCGCTCGCCGTACGGCTCTCCGACGGGCCCGGGGTGATCTTCCGGCAGGAGCGGGTCGGCCTGTACGGACGCCCCTTCACCCTGCTGAAGTTCCGCACCCTGCGCGCCGACGCGCACGAGTCCGCCACCCGGTGGACGGTGGCCGGCGACTGCCGGATGAGCCCGATCGGCTCCTTCCTGCGCAAGTCCTCGCTGGACGAGCTGCCGCAGTTGTGGAACGTGGTCCGGGGTGACATGAGCCTGGTCGGTCCGCGCCCCGAACGGCCCTTCTTCGTGGCCAAGTTCAGCAGCGTGCACCCGGGGTACGAGGCGCGGCACCGGATGCCGGTCGGCATCACCGGCCTCGCCCAGATCAACGGGCTGCGCGGGGACACCTCCATCGAGGACCGGGCGCGCTTCGACAACCACTACATCGACACCTGGTCGCTGTGGCAGGACCTGTGGATCCTGGCCCGCACCGCGGCCTCCTTCTTCCGCTTCCGGCTGGGGGGCAGCTAAAGCATGAGCCTTGCCGCACCGACATCACCGACCTCATGGTCCTGCCCGGACACCGCCGATCTGCTGCGCCGGCACTGGCCGCTGCTGCCGCTCGCCGCGACCGTACTGGCCCTGCTGGTCCCCGTGCCGGCGGGTGACGCCACCGCCTCGGGGAAGGTCGGTCCGGCCGACGCCGCCTCGCTGCTGCTCGTGTTCGTCTGCGGGATCCAGGCCCTGCGGGGCCGGGTCCGGCCGCTGAGCCCGATGGGCGTGCTCCTCCTCGGCCTGCCCGCCGTCGGGCTCGCCGTCTCGACGGTGACCGCGGGGGACCCGTACGCGGCCCTGCCCGGGTTCGTGCGCTACCTCCAGGTGTTCGTGCTGGTCCCGGCGGCGATCGTGCTGCTGGTGCGCAGCGCCTCGGAGTTCCGGCTGGCCGCGGGGTGCTTCGTGGTGCTGGCACTGGTCCAGGGAGCGGTGGGCGTGGTGCAGTTCGCCACCCGCACCGGGGCCTCGTACCAGGGTGAGGACATCCGTGCCGTGGGCACCTTCGGACCCGGTGACGTCATGGGCATGGCCACGGTGGTGGCCTACGGCCTGGTCGTCGCGACGGCCGGCGCGCTCGCACCGGGCCTGCCGGCGCGGGTCCGGCGGGCCTCGGGCGCGGCGGCGCTGGTCCTGGTCCTGCCGCTGGTGCTGTCCTTCAGCCGGGGGGCGTGGATCGCGACCTTCGCCGCGGCCGGGCTGGTGATGGCCCTGGCCGGGATCCGGCGGGCCCTGAAGGTGCTCCTCGCGCTGGCCGCCGCCGGGGTGGTGCTCGTGGGCGGCTTCGGCGTCGGCTCGGCGATGGTCGCGGAGCGGCTGACCTCGATCACTCAGGTCTCCGACGCCCCCGACCAGTCGGTGACCGACCGCTACACGATGTGGGCCGCGGCCGGGTCGATGTGGCGCGAGCGGCCGGCGGTGGGGGTGGGGCTGAAGGGCTTCCCGGCCAACCGGGACTCGCACTCCGGGCTGGCGCTGTCCTCCGGCAGCGACACCGCGGGCGCGGGGCAGGGATACATCCGCCAGCCGCTGCTGTCCCCGCACAACATGTACCTGCTGGTGCTCAGCGAGCAGGGACTGATCGGGCTGATCGCCCTGGCGGGCGGCTGGCTGGCCCTGCTGGTGGCGGGTCTGCGGCGGTGCCTGTCGGGAACCTCCGCGGTGCGGGACTGCGGACTGGTCGCGATCGGGCTGCTCGTGTGGCAGCTCACCGACTTCCTGTACGCGGACATCGGGGGCCCGTCGACCGTGCTGACCGGAGTGATCATCGGCTTGGCGGCCTGGTGGGCGCTGCCCTCCGGGGGCAGGACGGGTGGGCTCGCCTCCGGCGTCCGCGTCCGCGTCCGGGATCATGCCCGTGGACGGGGTCGCGGCCGGGTCGCCGCGGCCGCCTCCGGGCGCGGGCC
>NZ_JBEXPT010000045.1:0-46399 GCF_040612195.1 Streptomyces sp. NPDC006450
GGCCCCGCACCGAAAGGTGCGGGGCCGTTGCGCGTGCGTCACCGCCGATGGCGGGTCAGACGTTGGCCAGCTCGCGGTCCTTGTCGGGACCGGAGCCGTCCGAGGACTCCCCGAGGTGCTTGCGCAGGCTCTCGCCCTCCACGTCCACGTTCGGCAGGAGCCGGTCGAGCCACTTCGGCAGCCACCAGGCCTTGTGGCCGAGCAGGGCGAGGACGGCCGGGACGATGGTCATGCGGACGACGAAGGCGTCGAAGAAGACGGCGATGGCCAGGCCGAAGCCGATCATCTTCACCATCTGGTCGCTGGCGCCCATGAAGCCGGAGAACACCGCGATCATGATGACCGCCGCGGCCACGACCACCCGGGCGCTGTACTGGAACCCGGTGACGACGGCCTGGCCCGGCCGCTCCCCGTGGACGTACGCCTCACGCATGCGGGTGACCAGGAAGACCTCGTAGTCCATGGCCAGACCGAAGACCACGCCGACCATGAAGATCGGCATCATCGACATGATCGGGCCGGTCTGTTCCACCCCGAAGAGGGAGCCGAGCCAGCCCCACTGGAAGACCGCCACGACGGCGCCGAGTGCGGCGACCACCGAGAGCAGGAAGCCGAGGGCCGCCTTGAGCGGGACCAGGATCGAGCGGAAGACGAGCATCAGCAGCAGGAAGGCGAGGCCGACGACGAGTGCCAGGTAGGGCAGCAGCGCGTCGTTCATCTTCTGCGAGAAGTCGATGTTCATCGCGGTCGCGCCGGTGACGAACACCTTGCCGCTTTCGCTGCCGTCGCGAATCTCGTGGACCAGGTCCTCGGTCTGCACCGAGGACGGGCGGTCCTTCGGGACGACCGTGATGACGGCGGCGTCCTTGGCCTCGTTCTGGGTGGCCGGCATGACCGCGGCCACGCCGTCCAGGCCCTTGATCCGCTCGACCGTCCGGTCGGCGAGCGCCTTGTCCCCGTCCACGACCACCATCAGCGGGCCGTTGAAGCCGGGGCCGAAGCCCTCGGAGAGCATGTCGTACGCCTGGCGCTGGGTGGTGGACACCGGCTGGGCGCCGTCGTCCGGCAGGCCCATCTCCAGCTTGCTCGCCGGGATCGCGATGATGCCGAGGCCGATCACACCCGCGAGCAGCACCATGACGGGGCGGCGCAGGATGAAGCGGGCCCAGCGGGTGCCGCCGTTGGGCTTGGGCACGGCGCCTTCGGCGACCGGCTTGCCCTTGCCGAGGAAGCGGGACTTCGTACCGGCGGGCAGCACCTTCTTGCCCGCGAATCCGAGCATGGCCGGGACCAGCGTCAGGGCGACGAGGACGGCCAGGACCACGGTGCCTGCGGCGGCGAAGCCCATCTTGCTGAGCATCGGGATGTTGACGACGGCCAGGCCCACGAGGGCGATGACCACGGTCAGACCGGCGAACACCACGGCGGAACCCGCGGTTCCGACGGCACGGCCGGCGGCCTCGTCGCGCTCACGGCCCTCGGCGAGCTCCGCGCGGTAGCGGGAGACGATGAAGAGGGCGTAGTCGATGCCGACCGCGAGGCCGATCATCATCGCGAGGGTGGAGGTGGTGGTGCCGAGGTCCAGCACGTTGGCCAGCGCGGTGATGGAGGAGATGCCGATGCCCACGCCGATGAGGGCGGTCAGCAGCGGCAGGCCCGCGGCGATGAGCGAGCCGAAGGTGATGACGAGGACGATCGCGGCGATCGCGATGCCGATGATCTCGCCGGAGCCCGTCTCGGGAGCTGCCTGCAGGGCGTCGCCGCCGATCTGGACGTTCAGGCCGTCGGCCTTGGCGGCCGTGGTGGACTCCGTGAGGGCCTCACGGGTGGCGTCCGTCAGCTCCATGCCGCTGACCTTGTACTTGACGCTCACGTAGGCGGTGGAGCCGTCCTGGCTCACGGCCTGGGCCTCGTACGGGCTGGTGACCGAGGAGATCTGGTCCTTGCCCGGACCGTCCTTCAGCTCGCTGACGATCTTCTCGACCCGGGGCTTGACCGCCGCGGAGTCGACCTTCTCGCCGGCCGGGGCCTTGATCACGATGCGGGCGGTGGCGCCGTCGGCGGCCATCCCCGGGAAGCGCTGGTCCAGCAGGTCGAAGGCCTTCTGGGCCTCCGTGCCGGGTATGGAGAACGAGCCTGAGGTGGGTGTGGAGGCGGTTGCCGCGCCGAAGCCGGCGACGAACAGCAGCGCCACCCAGACGAGGGCGACGAATCGGCGGCGCCGGAAGGCGCCCCTGCCGAGGCGGTAAAGGAAGGTGGCCACGTCGGTGGTTCTCCCGTTCGGGTCGTGGGATGGATCAGGGCATGGAATGCCGTTCCGACGACGAGAGCGGCGTGTCAGGAGAGGCAGGGATCGAGCGCGGGGACAGCGCGGGCGGGCGGCTGCCGGGTGAGCAGCCGGGCAGGATCAGACGCCGAGGGCGGGGAAGACCACGGCGTCGATGAAGTCACCGAGGAAGGTCCGGTCGACGGACCGGTCCTCGATGAGCGGGAGGGCGATGAACGCCCCGATGAGCATGTGCGGCACGAAGGCCAGGGCCGGACAGTCCGGGGCGATCTCGCCCCGGTCCACCGCTCTTTGCAGCATCAGCTGCAGGCCGTTGATCTCCGGATCGACCAGCAGGTCCCGCAGCGCCTTGTGGAGCTCGGGGCTCTCGTGCACCGCGTGGGTCAGTCCCCGCATCAGTGCGGTGTCCTTCGCCATCTGGGCGTCGTCGGAGTTCTCGATCATGACACCGAAGTCCCCGCGGATGCTGCCCGTGTCGATCTCCCGGAGGGAGACCGGCTGAGTGCAGCGCAGTGCCTTCGCGACCAGCTCGGGCTTGCTCCCCCACTGGCGGTAGAGGGTGGCCTTGCTGGACTTCGTACGGGCGGCGACCGCATCCATGGTCAGCGCCTCGTAGCCGACCTCGCGCAGGAGGTCGAGGACCGCCCCGTGGAGTTCGGCTTCCCGCTCGGGGGTGATCCGGCTGCGGCGCGACATGACCTCTTCGACCATCTCGGCGTCTCCTCCCGACCTTTCCCATCCGAACGAAACCGTTTCGTACGGATAGACCATACCCCGCCCCCAAGCGAAACGAAACCGTTCCGTTTCGCTTGGGGAGTGGTGTCCGTCACGCCCCGGCCGACGCCCGCCGCGCCCGCGGGATGCCCCATGGATCACCTGTACGAGTTGCCAGCCCCCCTCTGCGCGGAAAGCATTGGGGGGTGAGTCACGACGCGGCGTACCTCCGGTTCCCCCATCTCCACGACGATCTGCTGTGCTTCGCCACCGAGGACGACCTCTGGGTGGCGCCCCTGGTCCCGCCCGGAGAGCCCGCCGGCCGGGCCTGGCGGATCACCGTCGACCGGACCCGGGTGGGCCATCCCCGGTTCTCCCCCGACGGCAAGCACATCGCCTTCACCACCTGGCGCAGCCTGGACCCCGAGATCCACCTCGCCCCCGTCGCGGGTGGCCCGGCGCGCCGCCTCAGCTACTGGGGCGCCACCGACACCCGGGTCTGCGGCTGGACCCCGCCCGACAAGGACGGCCGCAGCGACATCCTGGCCGTCTCCTCACACGGTCAGCCCTTCTCCTACTTCGCCTGGGCGTACACCCTCCCCACAGACGGCAGCCCCGGCGGCCGGCTCCCCTGGGGGCCCGTCTCCGACATCGCCGTCCACGACGAGGACCCCGACGGGGACGAGCCGGGCGAACGGCGCACGCTGCTCCTGACCGGCAAGCCCCCGCACGAGCCCGCCGCCTGGAAGCGCTACCGCGGCGGCGCCACCGGCCGGCTGTGGCTGCACGGCAAGCGGCTGCTGGAGGGCATCGAAGGCCACCTGGACTCGCCGATGTTCGTGGCCGGCCGGATCGCCTTCCTCTCCGACCACGAGGGCATCGGCAACCTCTACTCCTGCCTGCCCGACGGCACGGACCTGCGCCGGCACACCGACCACGAGGAGTTCTACGCCCGGCACGCCTCCAGCGACGGCTCCCGGATCGTCTACCAGTGCGCCGGCGACCTGTGGATCGTCGAGTCGCTCGCCCCGGAGGCCTCCCCGCGCAAGCTGGAGGTCCGCCTCGGCGGACCCCGCGCGGGCCGCCGTACCTACCAGGTCCCGGCCGCCAGCCACGTCGACTCCCTCTCCGTCGACGCCACCGGGCGGGCCAGCGCCGTCGTCGTGCGCGGCAGCCTGTACTGGCTCACGCACCGCGACGGGCCCGCCCGCACCATCGCCGACACCCCGGGCGTCCGGGTCCGCCTGCCCGAGATGCTCGGCAGCGGCGGGCAGGTGGCGTACGTGACCGACGCGGAGGGCGAGGACGCGATCGAGATCGCCTACCTCCCCCGCGCCTCGGGCGACCGCGAGCCGCGCCGGCTCGCCTCGGGCGCGCTGGGCCGCGTACTGGAGCTGCTCTCCGATCCGGACGGGGAGCGGCTCGCGATCGCCTCCAACGACGGGCGGCTGCTCCTGATCGACGCCACGGAGGAGTCCAACGGGGAGGCCAGCGAGCTGATCCGGTCCGACAACGGGCCCGTCACCGACCTCGCCTTCTCCCCCGACGGCTGCTGGCTGACCTGGTCGCACCCGGGCATCGGCCGCTCGCTGCGCCAGATCAAGATGGCCCGGATCTCCGGGCCCGGCGCGCCCACGATCGTGGACGTCACCAACGGCCGCTTCGAGGACGAGAATCCGGTCTTCACCCGGGACGGGCGCTACCTCGCCTTCCTGTCCTGGCGCGGTTTCGACCCGGTCTACGACGTCCACACCGGCGACCTGTCCTTCCCCCTGGGCTGCCGCCCGTACCTGGTGCCGCTGTCCTCGGCGACCCCCTCTCCCTTCGCCTTCTCCCCCGACGGGCGCCCGGCGGCGGGCGGCCTCGACCCCGTCGAGGGGGACTCGGAGTCCGGCGACGGCGCGGTCACCGTGGAGGTGGAGGGTCTGGAGAGCCGGGTGACGCCCTTCCCGGTATCGGCCTCCAAGTACTCGGCCCTCTACCCGGTGCACGGCGGCGGGCTGGTGTGGCTGCGCTGGCCCATCTCGGGCGCGCTCGGCGAGACCTTCGCCAACCCGGCCGACGTCAGCGGCAAGCCGACGCTGGAGTACTTCGACCTGACCAAGGCCCGCAAGACGGAACTGGGCTCCGGGCTGGACTGGTTCGCGGTCAGCGGCGACGGCACCCGGCTCGTGCTCAACGAGGACGGCGATCTGCGCGCGGTCCCGGCGACCGAGTCGGGGGACAGCGACTCCACCGTCTATCTGGACCTGCGGCGCATCCTGCACGAGGTGGACCCGGCCGCCGAGTGGCGCCAGGCCTACGAGGAGGCGGGCCGGCTCATCCGCGCCTACTTCTGGGAACCGAAGATGTGCGGGATCGACTGGGACGGGGTGCTGCGCCAGTACCGCTTCCTCGTCGAACGGGTCGCCTCCCCCGACGAGTTCGCCGACCTGATGCGCGAGGTCCTCGGCGAGCTCGGCACCTCGCACGCGTACGTGTCCCCGGCCCGCCGCAACGAAGGGCCCCCGCACTACCAGCGGGCCATCGGCCTGCTCGGCGCCAACCTCTTCCCCCGTGACGGGGCCTGGGTCGTCGGCCGCATCCTGCCCGGCGAGTCCTCCGACTCCAAGGCCCGCTCCCCGCTCGCGGGCACCGGCATCCGCGAGGGCGCGGTGCTCACCCACGTGGACGGCCGCCCGGTGGACCCGGTCACCGGCCCGTACCCGCTGCTGTCGGCGGCGGGCGGCACCACCGTGGAGCTCACCTTCGAGCCCGCCGAGGGACAGGGCCGCGCGCGCCGGGTCGCTGTCGTCCCGCTGATCGACGAACGGCCGCTGCGCTACCAGGACTGGGTGGCCAAACGCCGTGCGGTGGTCCGGGAGATCAGCGACGGAAAGTGCGGCTACCTGCACATCCCCGACATGGGCGGCTCGGGCTGGGCCCAGTTCAACCGCGACCTGCGCGCCGAGATGTCCAAGCCGGCCCTGCTCGTGGACGTACGCGGCAACGCCGGCGGGCACATCAGCGAGCTGGTCGTGGAGAAGCTGACCCGCTCGATCCTCGGCTGGGACCTGACCCGCAACGCGCAGCCCGTCTCCTACGCCTCCAACGCACCCCGGGGGCCGATCGTGGCCCTGGCCGACGAGGCGACCTCCTCCGACGGGGACATGATCACGGCCGCCTTCAAGCTGCTGGGTCTCGGCCCGGTCGTCGGCCAGCGCACCTGGGGCGGGGTGGTCGGCATGACCGGCCGGCACACCCTCGGCGACGGCACGGTGATCACGGTGCCGATGAACGCGGCCTGGTTCCCCGAGTACGGCTGGTCCGTGGAGAACCAGGGCGTGGAGCCCGACCTGCCGATCCTGCGCACCCCGCTCGACTGGGCGGAGGGGCGGCACGCGCAGCTCGACGACGCCGTCCACCTGGCACTGGAGTTGCTGGAACAGGACCCGGCCGCGGTCCCGCCCGGCTACACGGACGTACCGGACCGGCGCCGGCCGAAGCTCCCGCCGCGGGGGTGAGCGGGCGGGGCCGGCCGGCCCGCCCGCCCCCGGCGTGCGAAAGGGGTGCGCCCCGGAAACGGCGGGTCGCACCCCTCGGCGCGTGGTTCAGGTACCGCTACGTGCTACGCGGCGCTACTCCTCGAAGGTGTCGCGGGCCTTGTCCTCGGCCTGGTCGACGGCCTGCGAGGCGCGCTCGGACTCGTCCTGCTGGCCGGAGGCCTTCGCCTTCTCGGCGAGTTCCCTGGCCTTGTCCTGGAACTGGTCCCTGATACCCATGTGTCCTCACTCCTGGAGCGGTGTTCGGTAAGGGGAACCCGACCAGTCTCACTCAGGTGGACATTCCTCGCATTCCGGTCAGCTTCTCGGGCTGCGCTCCTGCTCGTCCGCGGCCCCGCCGGCCCCCACAAGTCCCTTGGAAACACTGGCCAGTCGCGGTTCGAACCTCTTCATCTCGCGCTGACCGACGGTCGAGATGATCCCGGGCAGGTACCCGCGGAACCCCTGCATGCCCCGGAGCCACCACTGCGCGTACACGTGCGCGGAGCGGCGCTCGATGCCCGCCACGATCCGGTCGACGGCCGGCCCGAGCGGGTACGTCCGGTTCGACGGCCACGGCAGCCGCTGGCGCAGTTCGCGCATGACCTCGTCCTGGTCGGCGCCGCGCACCATGTCGGTGTCGGTCCAGGAGAGGTAGCCGACGCCCACCTTGACCCCCTTGTAGCCGACTTCGGCGCTCAGGCAGTGTGCGAAGGCCTCGACCCCGGACTTGGAGGCGCAGTAGGCGGTCATCATCGGCGCCGGGGTGATCGCCGCGAGGGAGGCGATCTGCAGGAAGTAGCCGCGGCTCTCCATGAGCACGGGCAGGAAGGCGCGGGCGGTGACGGCGCCGCCGATGAGGTTGACCTCGATGACCCGGCGCCAGGCGTCGGGGTCGGAGTCCACGAAGGGACCGCCGGAGGCGACGCCCGCGTTGGCGACGACGATGTCCACCTTGCCGAAGCGCTGCTTGACCTCCTGCGCGACCCGGGCCATGGCCTCGTGGTCGGTGACGTCGGCGTACCAGTGGTCGCTGTCGGTGTGCAGCCGCTCGGAGACCTCCTTGAGGGCCTCGGGCTCCAGGCCCACGAGGGCCACCTTCGCGCCGCGGGCGGACAGTTTGCGTGCGAGCAGTTCACCGACCCCGCGCGCGGCCCCCGTGACGACGGCGACCTGACCTTCCAGACTCCTGCGAGCGCTCACGGGGTCTTCTCCTTCGCGGGGTGACTGACATCTGATCGGGCGGCATCGGAGCGGGCGGCATCGGAGCGGCTGACGTACGCCTCGGCGAGCTCGCGCAGGGCGGCGGTGACCGCCTCCGGGGCCTCGATCGGGCTCATGTGCCCCACCCCGGTCAGTTCCGTGAGGCCCACGCAGTTCGGCAGCGCGGCCGCCAGCCCCCGGGCGTGCACGATCGGTGTCAGCCGGTCGCTCTTGCCGCCGAGGACGGCGGTGGGCACGGTGAGCGCGGCCAGCTGCGCGTCCAGGTCCAGGGCGGCCAGCACACCGGACCACGCGTGCCGCACCGGGGTGGGGCAGGCGTGCACGATCCGCGCGCAGGCCTCGACCTTGTCGGGCGCGGAGCCGGGGCCCATCGTGGCGTACTTCAGCACCTTGCGGGCGACGGGCGTGACGGGCCCGAGCGGGGCCCGGGATCCGAGGACCGCCCCGGTGACACGGGTCCTCACGCGGCCGGCCCGCCAGGGCAGGACCTGCGCCTCCTCGACCAGCCGGCCGCTGCCGGTGCTGCACAGCAGCGCGGCCGCGGCGTGTTCGGCGAACTCCGGCCGGGCGGCGGCGGCCATGACCGTCATCCCGCCCATGGAGTGCCCCGCGATGACGGCCTTCTCGCCGGGGGCGAGGGTGGCCCCCAGGACGGCGACGAGGTCGTCGGCGAGGGCGGCGGTGCCGTAGCCGGAGCCGACGGGGCTGCGGCCGTGGCCCCGCTGGTCGTAGGCGATGACCCGGTGCCCGCTGGACAGGGCCCGTATCTGCGCGGCCCAGAAGGCGGTGGAACAGGTCCAGCCGTGCGCGAGCACGACGGCCGGGGCTCCGTCCTCGCCGTGCACCTCGACGTGCAGGCGCGAACCGTCGGCGGAGGTGGCGACCAGCTCCCGGCGGGCGGCCGGCGGGGCGTAGGGCCCTGCGGTCACGTGCGTCAGGCGGCTCACGAGGCCTCCTCCTGCACCGCTTCGGTCCCGCCGGCCGCCGGGACCCGTTCGCGCTCCCGCTCCCGTTGGCGTACGACCTCGTACTCGCCCAGGTCCACGCCCAGCGTCTCCTTGCGGAACTCCCCGGTGGTGCCCGGCCAGACCGTGGTGTTGCGGCCCTGCGCGTCCAGGTACCAGCTGGTGCATCCGCCGGTGTTCCACACGGTCCGCTCCATCCGCGCCTGCACCTGCCGGTTCCAGGCGTTGACCGCGGACGGCCGGGCGGCGAGGGCGACCCGCCCTCCCGCACCCCTTCCACCGAGGACGGCGAGCTGGCGCATGTAGTCCGCCATGTAGTTCAGCTGCGATTCGATCATCAGGATCATCGAGCTGTTCCCGAGCCCGGTGTTCGGCCCGATGATCGTCATCCAGTTGGGGAAGCCGGCCGCGGTGGCCCCGCGCAGCGACTGCATCCCGTCCTTCCAGACCTCCGCGAGGGTCTTGCCGTCCACGCCCACCACCCGGTCGGCGATCGGCATGTCCGTGACGTGGAAGCCGGTGCCGAAGACGATCGCGTCGACCTCGGTCTCGGTCCCGTCGGCCGCGACCAGCACCGAGCCCCGGATCTCCTTGAGCCCGGAGGCCACGAGGTCCACGTTCGGCCGGGCGAGCGCCGGGTAGTACTCGCTCGACAGCAGGATCCGCTTGCAGCCGATGCGGTACGAGGGCGTCAGCTTGGCCCGCAGCTCCGGGTCCTTGATCGAGCGCCCCATGTTCGCCTTGGCGAGCGATTCGATCAGCCCGAGCTGATGGGGCCGCTTGGTGAAGGCGCTGACCTGGAGTTCCCGTATCCCCCACAGCAGCCCGCGGCGGGCCGCCCGGGTGAAGGGGAGCTGGCGGTGCAGCCAGCGCTCCACCGAGGTGATCGCCCGGTCGGTGCGCGGCATCACCCACGGCGGGGTGCGCTGGAAGAGGGTGAGGCGCTCCACCTCGGGCGCGATGGCGGGCACGATCTGGATCGCGGAGGCGCCCGTACCGATCATGGCGACGCGCTTGCCGCGCAGGTCGTAGTCGTGGTCCCAGCGGGCGGAGTGGAAGACCTTGCCCGGGAAGCCGGCCAGCCCGGGCACCTCCGGCATCTTCGGGTCCGACAGCGGTCCGGTGGCGGAGACGACCACGTCGGCGGTGAGGTCGCCGCCCGAGGTCTCGATCTCCCAGCGCATCCCGTCCGCGTCCCACCGCGCCATCCTCACCTCGTGGTTCAGGCGGATGTGGCGGCGCAGCCCGAAGGTGTCGGCGACGTGCTCCAGGTACTCCCGGATCGCGGGCTGGCCTGAGAAGGTGCGGGGCCAGTCGGGATTGGGGGCGAAGGAGAACGAATACAGATGGGAGGGCACGTCGCAGGCGCACCCGGGGTAGTTGTTGTCCCGCCAGGTGCCGCCGACGGAGTCCGCGCGCTCCAGGACGACGAAGTCCGTGATCCCCTCGCGCCGCAGCCGCACCGCGGCGCCCAGCCCGCCGAACCCGGACCCGATCACCGCCACGCGTACGTGCTCGCGCCCGTCCATGCCACCGCCCATGCCAGCCACCTTCGGATGCCGATGCCAACGCCCAGTCAGATGCTGCCAGCAATCACTGGCACAATCGGGAGAGTAGAGCAGCTCCGTACTCATGGGTAGGGGTCGCGCCGGGAAAGTTACCGGGAGTACGCCCTAGGCTGCGCACGTGCCGCACAATGCGACGCAGGACGCGGCGCCACCCACCCGAGCCACAGAAGCAGGGACCACAGTGCGCGAATACCGCACGGAAGAGCTGGCCGAGGCCGCCGGCATACCCGTACGCACCCTGCGCTTCTACCGTGAGCGCAAGCTCCTGCCGCCACCCCGCCGCGAGGGCCGCATCGCCTGGTACGACGACCAGCACCTGGCCCGGCTGCGCACCATCGCCGCCCTGCTGGAGCGCGGCCACACCCTGGGCGGGATAGCCGAGCTGACCGTCGCCTTCGAGAACGGCCGCGACGTCGGCCAGCTGGGTGAGCTGCTCGGCATCGGCTGGTCCGAGGAGACCCCGGTCCGCCTGACGCCCGAGGCCCTCGCCGACTACTTCGAGGGCGAGGTCACCCCGGAGAACCTGGCGGCCTCGCTCGACCTCGGCTACCTCGCCGCCGACGGCGAGGAGATCGTCCACGTCAGCCGCCGGCTCCTGGACGTCTCCTCCGCCCTGGTCCGCGAAGGCGTACCGCTCTCGGCCGTCCTGGAGGCGGGCCGCCGGGTCCGCGAGCACGCGGACGCGATGGCGGCCCTGTTCACGGAGCTCATCTCCACGCACGTCTCCGAGGAAGCGGTCCCGCGCCTGCGCCCGCTGGCCAAGAGCGTGGTCGAGGCCGAACTCACGATGGCCATGGACCGCCTCCGCCCGCCGGCCGCGGGTCAGGCGCCCGGCCCGACCCCTGAGGCCCGGCAGAGGACCCCTCAGGCGCCGAGCTCGTAGACCACGGTCACGGGCGCGTGGTCGGACCACCGCTCGGGGTGCGCCTCGGCCCGCTCCACGAACGCCTTGACGGCCCGTGCGGCCAGCCCCGGCGTCGCCACCTGCAGGTCGATCCGCCAGCCTGCGTCGTTGTCGAAGGCCCGCCCACGGTAGGACCACCAGGAGTACGGCCCCTCGGTGTCCGGGTGCAGGCTCCGCACCACGTCCACGTACCCGGCGGTGCCGTAGACCTGCCCGAGCCACTCGCGCTCCTCGGGCAGGAAGCCGGCGTTCTTCCGGTTGGTCTTCCAGTTCTTCAGGTCGGCTTCCTGGTGACAGATGTTCCAGTCACCGCAGACGACGACCTCCCGGCCGTCCGCGGCGGCCCGCACCTTGAGCTCCTGCAGGTAGGTGAGGAACTCGCCCATGAACCGGTACTTCTCGTCCTGCTTCGCGGTCCCGGCCTCTCCCGAGGGCAGGTAGAGGCTGGCGACGGTCACGCCCGGCAGGTCGATCTCCAGGTACCGCCCGCTGTCGTCGAACTCCTCGCTCCCGAATCCGACCCGCACCCGCTCCGGCTCCCGCCGCGAGTAGAGCGCGACCCCGGCCCGCCCCTTGGCGGCGGCCGGCGCGAACACGGTGTGCCACCCCTCGGGCGCCCGTACCTCGTCCGGAATCTGCGCCTCCTCGGCCCGCACTTCCTGCAGGCAGATGACGTCGGCGTCGGACCCGGCGAGCCACGGGGAGAACCCCTTCTTGGCGGCAGCGCGGATCCCATTCACATTCACGGAGGTCACAGAGAACATCCCTGCACGATAGCCGGAGCGTTCCGTAGGCTGTTCGGATGTCTCAGGAGATCCAGCTCCGCGCCGTGTCGTACGACCACCCGGACGCGGTCAAGCTCAACGACCAAGTGCAGATCGAATACCAGGAGCGCTACGACGGCGAGGGCGATGTCACCTTCCTCGACCCGGCGATGTTCGCCCCGCCGAAGGGCCTCTACCTCCTCGCCTACGACGCTTCGGGCACGCCGGTCGCCAGCGGCGGCTGGCGCAGCCACGAGGCGAACGACGAGGGCTACGAAGAGGGCGACGCCGAGCTGAAGCGCATGTACGTGGTCCCCGAGGCCCGCGGCCTGGGCCTGGCCCGCCGCATCCTCGCCGCCCTCGAAGCGGACGCCCGCGCGGCCGGCCGCCTGCGCATGGCCCTGGAGACGGGCGACCAGCAGCCGGAGGCCATAGCCCTCTACCTCTCCGAGGGCTACACGATGACGGACGCCAAGTTCGGCCACTACCGCTTCTACGACTCCAGCCGCTGCATGACGAAGCAGCTGAACCCGGCGTAACCGGGCCCGAGTCGGGCGCGGCCGGACCCGGCCCGCGCCCGGCCTCGACCCGGTCCGACGCAGAACGCAAAAGATCCCGCCCGGTCTTGCGACCGGACGGGATCTCATGACGTTCCGGGAGCTACCCGTGAACTGTCGTTTGTGGACCTGTGGGGATTTGAACCCCAGACCCCCTCGATGCGAACGAGGTGCGCTACCAGACTGCGCCACAGGCCCTTGCGACGTGTGAAACATTAGCATCCCCTCGCGGGTGCTCCAAAACCGGTATCGGGGAGCGTCCGCGCAGGTCATCGATCACTCGTTCGCGGCGCGCGGCCGCTCGTCGCCCTCGTACTGGTCGAAGAGGGGCGTACGGGCCGCGTCGCGCGGGCGGGTCCGCGGCGACGGGGTCGAGGGGGCCGACGGCTGGGCACGCAGGCGGGGTTCGGTCGGCTCCGCCGTGCTGGACCGGGCGGCGCTCCAGGGATCCGGGGTCGCCGGGCCGGTGGCGCGCGGGGCGACCGGGGCCGTCACGTACGTCGGCAGCGGCACCGGGACGGGCTCCCAGCTGTCACCGCGGGCGGGTCCGCGCTCGCGTTCGCGCTGCTGGTCCACCCACTCCGCGTGGTCGGTCTGCTCGACCAGGGCGCGCCGGCCGGCCTCCTGCGGGGAGACGGGTGGCGCGGGGTCCGGGTCGGAGCCGGCCGCGGCCGTGCCTTCGGAGTGCTCGGGGTGCCGGCGCCGGGGGCGGTTCTCGCGCAGGTGGCGGGCGGCCGCCTCGGCGCGCCGCCGGTCCATGGTGAACTCGTAGCGGCGCCGCTCCTGGACCCGCAGGTGCACGATGTAGGTGCTCAGCAGCAGGGCGGGCACAGCCGGCGCCCACAGGTACTGGAGCCCGCCGACGGCGGCGGCGACCGCGCCGAGGGTGAAGATCAGGAAGAGCAGCGCGGTGGTGCGCCGGCGGCGGGCCAGGACGACCAGGCGCTGCTCGCGGCGGGCCCGCTCCACGCGGTCGGCCCGCTCGGAGGCGGCCGATCTCGGCTCGGACCGGGTCGGCGGGGGCACGACGACGGCCCGGGCGTCGGCGGCGTCCACGGGTTTCACCGTTTCCGTCGCGGCGTCCGGGTCCGCGGGGGGCTGGGGCTGCGCCTCCTCGTCACCGCGCTCACGCAGTCCCTTGGCGTAACGGCGCTCCATTCCCGCCCGGCCGGAAAGCAGCCGGATGGCGGTGGAGAAGCGTTCCGTCGGACGGGCTTCGTTCAGCTCGTCCTGCCTCCGGAGCCACATGGGCACCAAGTAGGCGGCCCAGGCCCCGACAATGACTGCGTAGATGAGGCCGCTGCTGCTCACACCCCACACCGTAGAGGGGCGCGGCCGGGCGGATCCGCCAATTGGGACGGCGTGTCGCACGATCTCGCTGATATCACGGACTTTTTTTGTGATTCTTCGGATCAGGTTATGGGCGAATCGGTCATTGAGCGAAGGAATTCGAACAGATATCGGATTTCTATTGTTCGGAGGACTGCGCGGGGCCGTGCGGATGACGTTCACGGTGCCAGCGGCGCAGCAGTCCCTCGCGCACTTCCTCCGCCGTCAGCGCGTAGACCAGGTGATCGCGCCAGGCCCCGTCGATGTGCAGGTACCGCGGGCGCAGGCCCTCCTCGCGGAATCCGAGCTTCTCCACCACCCGTCGGCTCGGACCGTTCTCCGGCCGGATGCACACCTCGATCCGGTGCAGCCCGACCTTGGTGAAGCAGTGGTCCACCGCCAGCGCGACCGCCGTCGGCATCACACCGCGGCCCGCCACGTCCCGGTCCACCCAGTACCCGACGTGGCCCGCGCACATCGAGCCCCAGGTGATCCCGGCGACCGTCAGCTGGCCCACCAGGCGGCCCTGGTACTCGATGACGAACGGCAGCATGCGCCCCGCGTTCGCCTCCGCCCGCAGGTGGCGCACCATCTGGCGGTACGTCGGCCGCTGGATCACCGGGCCCCAGGGCGCGGGCGGCGGGATCGTCGCCTCCCACGGCCGGAGCCAGTCGCGGTTGCGGCGGTTGACCTCGCGCCAGGCGGTCTGGTCCCGCAGCTTTATCGGCCGGAGCGTGACATCGCCGTCCGACAGCACCACCGGCCAGGAGGGGCCGTTCAGCTCGTGCTCCCAGGCGGTCTGACCTCGGGACGAGGGTGGTCGCCGCCACGGATCTGGTCGACGGCGTGCAGCAGGACGCGGGACAGGACCGCGACCCCGTCGCGGACCCCGCCCGTGGAACCGGGCAGGTTCACGATCAGGGTGTGCCCGGCCACGCCCGCCAGGCCCCGGGACAGGGCCGCGGTGGGCACCTTCGCCAGGGACTCGGCCCGGATGGCCTGCGGGATGCCCGGGATCTCGTAGTCCAGGACCCGGGCGGTGGCGTCGGGGGTCCGGTCGGTCGGCGAGATGCCGGTGCCGCCGGTGGTCAGGATGACGTCGTACCCGGCGGCCACGCCCTCGCGCAGGGCCGCCTCCACGGGGTCCCCGTCCGGGACCACGCGCGGGCCGTCCACCGCGAAGCCGAGCGCGCGCAGACCCTCGGCGAGGACCGGGCCGCCCTTGTCCGCGTACACGCCCTGCGAGGCCCGGTTCGAGGCCGTGACCACCAGTGCGCGCAGCGCGGGGGCCTGAGGCGTCACCGGAGCCGGCTCGGGGGCGGGGGCGTGGCTGTGGCTGTGGACCTCGCCGCCGCGCGGGGCGTTCACGAGCGCGCCCAGTCGCCGGACTTGCCGCCCGTCTTCTCCTCGACCCGCACGTCGGTGATGACCGCACCCTTGTCGACGGCCTTGACCATGTCGATGACGGTGAGGCCGGCGACCGCGACGGCGGTCAGCGCCTCCATCTCGACGCCCGTCCGGTCGGTGGTCTTGACGGTGGCGAGGATCTCGACGGCTTCGTCGGTGACCTTCAGGTCCACCTTCACCCCGGAGACGGCCAGCGGGTGGCACAGCGGGATCAGGTCGGGGGTCTTCTTCGCCCCCATGATCCCGGCGATCCGCGCGGTGGCGAGGGCATCGCCCTTGGGCACGCCCTCGCCCCGCAGCAGTTCGATCACCCGGGGGGAGACGAGCACGCGCCCGCTGGCCCGCGCCGTCCGGGTGGTGACGTCCTTCGCCGAGACGTCGACCATCCGGGCCGCGCCGGCCTCGTCGATGTGCGTCAGCCTGGTGCCGGCGGCGCCGCCGGCGCTGCTCTGCTCAGGGGGTACGGGGGTCGCCCCCCGGGAATGTGCTGCCATATCTGCGTGCCGCTCCCGTCCGGGCCCCGCAAGGGCCTGTGTGGTGCAACACGCTACCCGCATCGGCCGTGCCTCAGCCGAGCAGGACCACTTCCAGCTCGGCCCCGGGCTCCACCGAGGTGACGTCCTCCGGTACGACCATCAGCGAGTCGGCGTGCGCCAGCGCGGCGATCAGGTGCGAGCCGGATCCGCCGACCGGGCTGACCGTGCCGGCCTCCGCGTCGTACTTGCCGCGCAGGAACTGGCGGCGGCCGGCCGGAGAGCCGAGTGCCTTGTCCGCCTCGAGCACGGCGCGCACGCTCGGCCGGCTGACCTCGGAAGCGGGCAGGCCCATGAGGGCGCGGATCGCGGGGCGCACGAACAGCTCGAAGGAGACGTAGGAGGAGACCGGGTTGCCGGGCAGGGCCAGCAGCGGGGTGTGGTCGGGCCCGATGGTGCCGAAGCCCTGGGGCTTGCCGGGCTGCATGGCGAGCTTGCGGAAGTCGATGCCCGCGCCGTCCACGTCGTCGTCGCCGGTGGAGACGGCGGTGAGGGCTTCCTTGACGACGTCGTACGCGCCGACGCTGACCCCGCCCGTGGTGACCAGCAGGTCGGCCCGGATGAGCTGGTCCTCGATGGTGGAGCGCAGGGTGTCCGCGTCGTCGGCGACGGCTCCGACCCGGTAGGCGATGGCCCCGGCGTCCCGCGCGGCGGCGGCCAGGGCGAAGCTGTTGGAGTCGTAGATCGTGCCGGGCGTCAGGGCCTCGCCGGGCTGGACCAGTTCGCTGCCGGTGGACAGGACGACCACCCGCGGGCGCGGACGCACCCGCACGGTGCCCCGTCCGATGGCGGCCAGCAGGGCGATCTGCGGCGGACCGAGGACCGTGCCCGCGGCGAGCGCGAGGTCCCCGGCCTGTACGTCGCTGCCGCGCGAGCGGACGTGCGCCCGCGCCTCGGCGGGGCGGTGGACCCGTACCTCACCGGCGGCGCCCTCGGGCGACTCGCTGGCGGGAGTCATCCCGGAAGCGGCGCCGCCGCCCGTGCCGCCGTCGGTCCACTCGACCGGTACGACGGCTTCCGCGCCGGGGGGCAGGGGGGCGCCGGTCATGATGCGGGCGGCCTGGCCGGGGCCCACGGTCGGCAGCTCGCCGTCGCCGGCCGCCACGTCCCCGATGACCGTCAGCACCGCGGGGAACTCCTCGCTGGCGCCCTGGACGTCCGCCGTCCGGACGGCGTACCCGTCCATCGAGCTGTTGTCGAAGGGCGGCAGGGCGACGGGCACGGTGACGTCCTCGACGAGGACACAGCCCTGGGCGTCCAGGAGCTGGAGCTCGATGGGCTCCAGCGGCCGGACCGTGCCGAGGACGTCCGCCAGGTGCTCGTCCACCGACCAGAGGCGCTGGGGTCCGGCGCCGTCCGGTCGAGGATGCTGCGGTGCTTCGGGCTTGCTCAAGGTCCTACATCTCCTCCGTGACGTAATGGCGAAGCCAGGTGCGGAACTCCGGGCCCAGGTCCTCACGCTCGCACGCGAGTCGGACGATGGCCCGCAGGTAGTCCCCGCGGTCCCCGGTGTCGTAGCGGCGGCCCCGGAAGACCACGCCGTGCACCGGGCCTCCGACGGTCTCGTCGGCGGCCAGCTTCTGCAGGGCGTCGGTCAGCTGGATCTCACCGCCGCGGCCCGGCTCGGTCTCACGCAGTATGCCGAAGATCGCCGGATCGAGGACGTATCGTCCGATGACCGCGTAATTGCTGGGCGCGTCCGCGGCGTCCGGCTTCTCCACGAGACCGGTGATGCGGACCACGTCCGACTCGCCGGTGTGCTCGACCGCGGCGCAGCCGTAGAGGTGCACCTGGGAGGGGTCGACCTCCATGAGCGCGACGACGGTGCCGCCGGACCTCTGCTGGATCTCCGTCATCCGGCGCAGCAGCGGATCACGGGGGTCGATGAGGTCGTCGCCGAGGAGGACGGCGAAGGGCTCGTCGCCGACGTGCGGCTCGGCGCACAGCACGGCGTGGCCCAGGCCCCGGGGGTCGCCCTGGCGGACGTAGTGCATGGTGGCCAGGTCGCTGGACTCCTGGACCTTCTTGAGCTTGTCGTCGTCGCCCTTGGCGATGAGCGCCGACTCCAGCTCGTAGTTGCGGTCGAAGTGGTCTTCGAGAGCACGCTTGTTACGGCCCGTGATCATGAGAATGTCGTCGAGGCCGGCCGACACGGCCTCCTCGACGACGTACTGGATGGCCGGCTTGTCCACCACAGGGAGCATTTCCTTGGGTGTCGCCTTGGTTGCGGGAAGGAACCGAGTGCCGAGGCCCGCGGCCGGGATGACGGCCTTTTTGATCACGGGGTGCAACTGAGTCATGGGCGGAACGATAGTGCTTCGTCATGAGGCCCGAGTGAGATTCAGATGAACATGATCAGGTATACCCCCATAGAAAGTGATACGAGCCGACCGTGACAGAGAACCGGCCGTCGACGGCCAAGGCGGACCTGCGCCGTGAACTTCTCGCGGCCCGCCGCGCCTTGTCCGCCGAGACACTGCGCACCGCGGCCCGCGCCCTCTCCCGCTCCGCCCTGGAGCTACCCGAACTCAGCTCCGCCCACACCGTGGCCGCCTACGTCTCCATCGGCTCCGAACCCGGCACGCGCGAGCTGCTCGACGCCCTCCGGGCGGCCGGCACCCGGGTGCTGCTGCCCGTCCTGCTGCCCGACAACGACCTCGACTGGGCGGCGTACGAAGGCCCGGAGAGCCTGGCCGAGGCCGCGCACCCGGGGAAGATGCGGCTCCTGGAGCCATCCGGTCCCCGCCTCGGCCCGGACGCGGTGACGGACGCCGACGCCGTGCTGCTGCCCGGACTGGCCGTGGACCGGCGGGGGATGCGGCTCGGGCGGGGCGGAGGCTCGTACGACCGGGTGCTGGAGCGGCTGGAGCGGGCTGGGGCGCATCCCGCGCTGGTCGTGCTGCTCTACGACGACGAGGTGGTCGCGCGGGTCCCGGAGGAACCGCACGACCACCCCGTACGGGCGGTGGCCACCCCGTCGGGGGTGCTCCGCTTCAGCGCGTAGACCCTGCGGTCACGAACCTTCGGGCTGGAGGGTCAGGGTGTCGACCGCGGCCCTGTCCACGGCGTCCTTCCCGAAGGGCCAGTCCAGGAGTTCGCCCTTGGCCCACAGCGTCGTCTGGTCGGTGTAGTGGTCGTGGTACGCGTGCCCCGAGGCGCCCGTGAGGTTGATCCAGCGGGACTTGTCGAAGTCGGCGAGGTTCACGACCATCCGCATCGACGGCACCCAGGTGACCCCGTACCCGCTGGAGGCGTTCCAGCCGGTCGCGTTGACGGTGGCCTCGCCGCCGCCCAGGTTCCAGGGGCCGCGGTTGAGGAGCCACTGGAGGTAGCCGGGGCCCTCGGTGCCGATCGTCTGGTTCTTCAGCATCAGCTGGTGCAGCCGGCCCCAGCTCCAGGTCGACTGGTCCTTGCCGAGCTTGGCGGTCAGCTCCCAGCGGGCGTCCTTCATGGCCCGTGCGAACAGCTGGTCGCGGGTGGTGGTGGCGGCCACGGTGCGGCCGACGGCGGGCGACTGCCACCACGGCGACTTCTCGTCCTTGACCAGGCGGCGGACGACCTCGAACCAGCGGTCCCCGCCGTCCGGCTGGGCCGAGTCGGCGGCGCGTTCACCGCATTCGCGGACCATCTTGGCGAGGTCGTCGGCCGGTCCGGTGGTCTGCTCGGGGACGTTCATGCAACTGCCCTCGACCCGCAGCTCCTTGGGCATCTTGTCGCCGAAGGCCAGCTTGAGGATGTTGCGCCAGACCGCGTTGAAGTACGCGGCGGCCGCCGAGTCGGGCTCCTGGGTGTAGTTCCAGCCCTCCAGCAGCTTCTGGGCGGAGCGGACGTCCGGGTCCGAGACGTTGATCTTGGCCAGCATCGGGGTCAGCAGTGCGGCGATCTCGCTGCTGTTGTCCATCTGCATGGTGCGCATGTCGTCGGTGGAGATCTTCCCGCTGTCCTTGATCTTCGCCTCGATGAGGTCGTTGATCCGCTGGCTGCGGGCGCCGTAGCCCCAGTCGGTGGTCAGCAGGTACGGGTACTTGCCCGCGCCGGTGCCGCTCTCGGTGACGGCCTGGTTTGCGGTCACGATGAAGCCGCGCTCCGGGTTGTAGGCCCACGGCATCTCGTCCTGCGGGACGTAGCCGGCGTTGCCGTCCTTGCCGCCCTTCCAGGCGTACTTGGAGTCCCAGCCGGGGGCCGGCATCTTGCCGTCCGCGCCGCCGCCCCGGATCGGGATGCGGCCGGGGGCCTGGTAGCCGATGTTGCCGCCGGCGCCCTTGTTGTCCGCGTAGATCAGATTCTGCGAGGGGACCTCGAAGTCACGGGCCGCGGTGCGGAAGTCCTGGAAGTTCTTGGCCCGGTTGATCGAGAAGACGGCGTCCATCGACTTGCCGGGGTCCAGCGCGGTCCACCGCAGGGCTACGCCGTAGCCGTTGCCGCGGTCGGGGGCGGCGCTGCTCACGGGGGCGCGGGCGCCGACCGTGGTGATCTCGTCGCTGCGGTCGGAGATCAGCGGGCCGTTGCCGGTGGACCGGACGGTGATCTTCTTCTCGCCGCCGCCGGCGATCTTGATGACCTCTTCGCGGGTGGTGAAGGGGAGCACCTTGTTGTCGTAGACGTAGCCCTCGGGCTTGACCTGCTCCAGGTAGAGGTCGGTGACGTCGGCGCCCAGGTTGGTCATGCCCCAGGCGATGTCGGCGTTGTGGCCGATGATCACGCCCGGCATGCCGGAGAAGGTGTAGCCGGCCACGTCGTACTTGCACGCGGCCGAGGCCGCCCGGCAGTGCAGGCCCATCTGGTACCAGACGGAGGGAAGCTGCGGGGAGAGGTGCGGGTCGTTCGCGAGCAGCGGCTTGCCGGTGGTCGTGTAGCGGCCCGAGACGACCCAGGAGTTCGATCCGATGCCGCTGCCGGCGGGGCCGAGGATCGCGGGGATCTCGTCGAGGGTGTCGGCCAGCGCACCGAGCGAGGTGCGCAGGCCCACAGTGGCGCCCTGGGCGGTGGCGTTGCCGGCCAGCCCGGTCTCGCCGACGGTCTGCGTCGAAACCTGGGAGCCGGTGGTGCCTCCCTGGCCGCCCGTGCTCATGGGGCTGCCGGAGCCGGGACCGGCCGCGGGGGTGTACTTCCCGCCCTTGACGCTGCCGCCCTCGACGATCGGACGGTTCCGGTCGAAGGGGTACGGCGGGTAGAGCTCGTCGATCTGCGCCTGCGAGAGCTTGCCCGTCATCAGCGCGCGGTCGATCTCGTCCTGCATGTTGCCGCGCAGGTCCCAGGCCATCGCCTTGAGCCAGGCCACCGAGTCGACCGGGGTCCACTGCTCGGGCGCGTAGGCGTCGCTGAGCTTGAGGGCGGCGTGCTCGACGGAGAGGTCCTTGCCGGACTTCCCCTTCAGGTACGCGTTGACCCCGTCGGCGTAGGCCTGCAGGTACTTCTTCGTTTCCGGCGACAGCTTGGTGTCGTACTCCTGCTGCGCGACCCGGCGCCAGCCGAGCGTGCGCAGGAAGGCGTCCGTCTCGACCTGGCCGGCGCCGAACATCTCGGAGAGACGTCCGGCGGTCATGTGGCGGCGTACGTCCATCTCCCAGAACCGGTCCTGCGCGTGCACAAAGCCCTGCGCGCGGAAGAGGTCCTCGTCGGAGTCTGCGTACAGCTGGGGGATTCCGTTGGCGTCGCGCTTGACGTCGACGGCACCGGTCAGGCCGGGCACCTTCAGGGAGCCGGTGGTCTGCGGGAACGAGGCCCGCACGCTGTCCACGCTCCAGTACGCCCCGTACCCGAGGCCAGCGAAGAGCGCCAGCACCAGGACGAGCACGATCAGACGGGCGCGTCGTCCCTTCTTCTTGACGGAAGGGGCGGTTTCGTTGGCGGGCATCGCTGTCCTTAGAGGGGCAGGGTGGTCCTGGGAGTGCTGGGAGCAACCATAGGCGCAGGACCGCCCGCGGTGATCCGCCAGGGGTCGGGCTCGTGATCCGCCGGGGCCGGCTCGAGGTCCGCCGGGGTCGGGCTCGTGGTCCGCCTCGGGCCGACGAGTCGTGACGACGGGTCATGAGGACAGGGCCCCGCAGGCGTTTCACAATGTGGCTAATGAGTAAAGGGCGCGCCAAAGATTAGGTAAGGTAACGAAGTACTTGCCGTCCGTGCCCGCGCCGGAACGATCCGTCAGCCCGACGTCAGCCGTTCCGCCGTCGCCTGGCACATCGAGGAAAGGGCCGCCCGCTGACTGTCCACACGCTCAATGAGCTCATGCTGGTCTGCTCGCTCGTGCTGCTCGTCGCCGTTGCGGCGGTACGCGTCTCTTCGCGCAGCGGACTCCCCAGCCTGCTCATTTACCTCGGCATAGGCGTCGCGATAGGCCAGGACGGCATCGGCAACGTCGTGTTCGACAACGCCGAGCTCACCCAGGTGATCGGCTATGCCGCGCTCGTGGTGATCCTCGCCGAGGGTGGTCTGGGCACGAAGTGGAAAGAGATCAAGCCGGCCCTGCCGGCCGCGATCGTGCTGTCCCTGGTCGGCGTCGCCGTCAGCGTGGGCGTGACCGCGGCGGGCGCGCACTACCTGGTCGGACTCGAATGGCGCCAGGCCCTGCTGATCGGCGCGGTCGTCTCCTCGACCGACGCGGCGGCCGTCTTCTCGGTCCTGCGCAAGGTCCCGCTCCCCTCCCGGGTGACGGGTGTGCTGGAGGCGGAGTCCGGTTTCAACGACGCTCCCGTCGTCATCCTGGTCGTGGCCTTCGCGACCGTCGGGCCGGTGGACCAGTGGTACGTCCTCATAGGAAAGATCGCGCTGGAGCTGGCGATCGGCGTCGCCATCGGCCTGACGGTGGGCTTCCTCGGCTCGTACGGGCTGCGGCACGTGGCACTGCCCGCCTCGGGCCTCTACCCGATCGCGGTGATGGCGATCGCGATCACCGCGTACGCGGCCGGCGCGATGGCGCACGGCTCCGGCTTCCTCGCGGTGTACCTGGCGGCGATGGTGCTCGGGAACGCGAAGCTCCCCCACTGGCCCGCCACCCGGGGATTCGCGGACGGTCTCGGCTGGATCGCCCAGATCGGCATGTTCGTACTGCTGGGCCTGCTGGTCACCCCGCACGAGCTGGTCCACGACTTCTGGCCGGCGGTGATCATCGGGCTGGTGCTGACGATGGTGGCCCGGCCGCTGGAGGTCTTCGTCTCGCTGCTGCCCTTCCGGCTGCCCTGGCAGGAACAGGCGCTCATGTCCTGGGCGGGCCTGCGCGGCGCCGTGCCCATCATCCTGGCGACCATCCCCATGGTGTCCGGGATCGAGGGCAGCGAGCGGGTGTTCAACATCGTCTTCGTCCTGGTCGTCGTCTACACCCTGGTCCAGGGCCCGACCCTGCCCTGGCTCGCGCGCAAGCTGAAGCTCGGCAAGAGCGACGAGACGGCCTCCGACCTGGGGATCGAGTCGGCTCCGCTGGAGAAGCTGCGCGGACACCTGCTGTCCTTCGCGATCCCGCCCGCCTCGCGGATGCACGGCGTCGAGGTGAGCGAGCTGCGGCTGCCGCCGGGGGCTTCCGTCACGCTCGTCGTACGGGACGCGCGCAGCTTCGTCCCCGCGCCGTCGACCGTGCTGCGGCGCGGGGACGAGCTGCTGGTGGTGGCCACGGATCCGGTACGGGACGCGGCTGAGGCCCGGCTGCGGGCGGTGACCCGGGGCGGCAAGCTGGCGGGCTGGCTGGGGACCGGCGGGAACGGGGACGCGGGCGGGGGCGCAGGCGGGGGCAGGAAGGCCAAAGGCTCCGGCAAGCGCTCCGGGAAGGGTTAGAGCGGCGCTCTAATTCATCAATTTCGCCGCTTTCTGTCCGCATTCAGCCCTGTTTGCATGGGACCTGAAGGCGAAGTTCCAGTTAATCGCAGGTGAAGATACGCCCTGTAGCCAGAATCACAGGGCGCATCGGGCGCTTTCCCTGTACGATAAAGGAACAACACATCGAACCAACTCTGCCTGACGCAGAGCTGGCGCGACCGCAAAGCGGCCGTGGCACCCTCCCGCAGTGGGCGCCCAGGTATCACTCGGTTCGGCGCAAGAGGACAGCTCTCGGGGCTCCCACATGTACGGGTGCGACCGCCCACAAGGCGCGCATCGTCCGCAGACGGGGAGTTCTACCAGGCAGCGGAAAGGCCAGGCCGTGACATCCGCGGTCACGACCGACAAGTCCGCCACGTCCACCCGACCCGGCTACGGGCAGCTCCTGCGCACGCCCGGCGCCCTCGGTTTCGTTCTTCCGGGATTCGCCGCGCGACTCCCCTTCGGCATGCTGACGATCAGCATCCTGCTGCTGGTCCAGCACACCACCGGTTCCTACGGCAGCGCCGGCATCGTCGCCGCCTTCACCGGTATCTCCATGGCCGTGTTCGCCCCGGTCATGGGCAAGCTCATCGACCGCCGCGGCCAGAGCGCCGTCCTGGTCCCGGTGGCCCTGCTGCACGCCACCGCCGTCAGCTCCCTGGTGGCGTTCGCGCTGCTGGGCGCGCCCGTGTGGGCGCTCGCACTGGCGGCCGTCCCCGCCGGTGCATCCGTCCCGCAGGTCGGACCCATGGTCCGGTCCCGCTGGGCGGCCAAGCTCGAGGGCTCCCCGCTGCTGCCCACGGCCGCCGCGTTCGAGTCCGTCACCGACGAGTTCACCTTCGTCGTGGGCCCGGTGCTCGCCACCGCGCTGTGCACCGGCATCAACCCGGCGGCCGGTCTGATCACCGAGGCCGCGCTGACCCTGATCGGCGGCCTGCTCTTCGCCGCCCAGCGCGCAACGCAGCCGGGGCTCGTCGCCCGCCCGGCGCACGGTGAGAAGCACGCTCCGGCCCTGTCGTTCCACGGCCTGCGCGTCCTGATCGTCGCCTTCATCGGCATCGGCGCCGTCTTCGGCGGCATGCAGGTCTCGCTCGCCGCCTTCTCCGAGGAGATCGGCAACCCGGGCGCCAACGGTCTGCTCTACGGCGTCTTCGCCGCGGGCAACATGATCGCCGGCATCGCCTGCGGCGCGATCGCCTGGAAGATCGGCCCGCGCCGCCGCCTGATCCTCGGGTACATCGGCCTCACCGCGGCCGCCTCGGTCCTGTGGGCCGCGAACTCGATGATCCTGCTCGGCGCGCTCGGCCTGGTCGTCGGTCTGTGCATCGCCCCCGCGCTGATCACCGGCTACACCATGATCGAGCAGCTGGTCCCGGCCGCCTCGCGCACCGAGGCCTTCACCTGGCTCACCGGAGGCGTCGCCTTCGGGCAGGCCGGCGCCGTGACCCTGGCCGGCCGCCTGACGGACGCGCACGGGTCCTCGTACGGGTTCCTCGTGCCGATGGTGGCCACCGCGCTCGCGCTGACCATCCTGCTGGCGCTGCGTGCGAAGCTGGCACCGAAGGCCCCGAGCCGGATCATCAACTCGTCCAAGCCGGCCTCCTCGGCCACCTCCGCGGCATCCGCCGCGGGTGTGAACGAGCGTGGTCTGGGTCACCGCGTGCCGGTGACGGTGGACTGATCCGCCGGAATACGTCACCATGGAGCGTCGTTAGCACTCATTGAGTCAGAGTGCCAGGAGGAAATTCGTGCCGACCTACCAGTACCAGTGCACCGAGTGCGGTGAGGGCCTTGAGGCCGTGCAGAAGTTCACCGATGACGCACTGACCGTGTGCCCGAGCTGCGACGGACGCCTGAAGAAGGTGTTCTCCGCGGTCGGCATCGTCTTCAAGGGATCCGGTTTCTACCGGAACGACAGCCGTGGCGCTTCGTCGAGCAGCACCCCTGCCTCGAAGCCCGCGTCGACGTCGGCCGCCACCCCGGCCGGTTCCTCGGCGGCTTCGTCCTCGACGACGTCGTCGTCCTCGACCTCGGCCTCCTCGTCGTCGTCGAGCTCGTCGGCCGCCTGACGCGCTCCAAGGCTCCATCAGCTTCACACGCTCGGTCCGAGGCCCTGCCGTCCCCACGGGACAGCGGGGCCTTCGGCATGCCCCGTTAGGGTGGCCGCATGGCGAATGCAGAGATCGGTGTCATCGGCGGATCGGGCTTCTACTCCTTCCTGGAGGACGTCTCCGAGATCCAGGTGGAGACGCCTTACGGACCCCCCAGCGACTCCCTCCACCTCGGCGAGCTCGCCGGGCGGACCGTGGCCTTCCTGCCGCGGCACGGCCGCAGCCACACCGTCCCCCCGCACAAGATCAACTACCGGGCCAACCTGTGGGCGCTGCGTTCCGTGGGCGTCCGCCAGGTGCTGGGCCCCTGCGCGGTCGGCGGCCTGCGCCCCGAGTACGGCCCGGGCACCCTGCTCGTCCCCGACCAGCTGGTCGACCGTACGAAGGCCCGCGCGCAGACCTACTTCGACGGGGAGCCGCTCCCGGACGGCTCGGTTCCCAACGTCGTGCACACCACCTTCGCCGACCCGTACTGCCCGGTGGGCCGCTCGGTGGCCCTGGCGGCGGCGCGCGGGCGGGAGTGGGAGCCGGTGGACGGCGGCACCATGGTCGTCATCGAGGGGCCGCGCTTCTCCACCCGCGCCGAGTCCCGCTGGCACGCCGCGGCCGGCTGGTCGGTGGTCGGCATGACGGGCCACCCCGAGGCGGTCCTCGCGCGCGAGCTGGGGCTCTGCTACACCTCGATGGCGCTGGTCACGGACCTGGACGCGGGCGCGGAGACGGGCGAAGGGGTCTCCCACGCAGAGGTCCTCAAGGTCTTCGGCGAGAACGTCGGCCGCCTGCGCGAGGTCCTCTTCGACGCGGTGGCCGCCCTGCCCCCCACGGAATCCCGCGCCTGCCTGTGCACCCATGCCCACGACGGCTGGGACCTGGGCATCGAGCTGCCGTAGGAAAGACCTCCGGGGCGGTGTCACGTTTCGCGGTGCCCGCCGGTCTCAGTAGGTGAAGGCCGGGCGAAGGGCGCCCGGCCGGACCCCGCCCCAGGAGGCACCCGCCATGGCACGCATCTCGCTCACCCCGCCCCGCACCCTCCTCAACCGCTTCGGCGCCTGGTACTCGCGCCGCGCCTACGGCCAGGTCCTCGAACCGGGCCTGGCCTACGGGCACAACGCGCGCGTGCTGTTCACCTACGTACGCCTCGAACAGCGGGCGGCGAAGTGGAACGCTCTCGACGGCGGCCTGAAGCACCTCGCGGTGATGGCCGCCGCCGCCCGCATGAACTGCTCGTGGTGCATGGACTTCGGGTACTGGGAGGGCCGGGCGAAGGGGATCTCCCCGGAGAAGGCCGGGAAGGTGCCGGTGTGGCGCGAGGCCCGGGAGGCGTTCACGGAGCTGGAACTGCTCGTCATGGAGTACGCCGAGGCCATGACCGAGACCGAGCCGGCCGTCACGGACGAACTCGCCGCCGCGCTGATCGGGCGCCTCGGCGAGGCCGCCTTCGTCGAGCTCACCGCCATGGTCGCGCTGGAGAACATGCGCTCGCGCGTCAACAGCGCCTTCGGCCTGACCAGCCAGGGCTTCAAGGAGTCCTGCGAGATCCCCGCCGGGCGCTGACCCGGATCATGGGGCCATGGACAGCAGACAAGTGATCGTCGCCCTCGATTTCGACGACCGGCGGGCCGCCGAGGCACTCGTCCGGCGGCTCGGCGGCGCGTGCGGTGCGTACAAGGTCGGCCTGGAGCTCCTCACGGCCGCCGGACCGGACCTCGTGCGCGAGCTCGTCGGACAGGGCCACGAGGTGTTCCTGGACCTGAAGCTCTTCGAGATACCGCACTCGGTGGCGGGCGCGGTCCGTGCGGCCGGTGCGCTGGGCGCGTCGATGGTGACCGTGCACTCCATGGGCGGCACGGGGATCATGGCGGCGGCGGTCGAGGCGGCGCGGGATTTCCCGGGGCTCCGGGTGCTCGCGCTGACGGTGGTCACGAGCATGACCGGGAGCGACCTCGCCGACATCGGCATCGCCGCGGGCCCCGACGAGCAGGTGCTGCGGCTGGCCCGGCTGGCGGCGGAGGCCGGATGCGACGGGGTCATCGCATCGCCCCTGGAAGCCGGTCGGCTACGGGCCCTGCTGGGGCCGGAGCACCTGATCGTCACGCCGGGCGTGACGCTGCCGGACGGGGCGCTGCCGGGTGGGACGCTGCCGGACGGGCCGCGGGGTGGGGCGCTGCGCGGCGGGGAGGCGGGCGGGCACGCCCGGGCGGGCACACCGTGGGCCGCCTTCGCGGCCGGGGCCTCGCACGTCGTGGTGGGGCGGTCGGTGACGCGGGCCACGGATCCGGTGGCGGCGCTGCGGCGGATCACAGCGGGAGGCTGACTCCTGCGGGTGACAGGGATATCCACAAGCTGGGGATGGTCCACAGGCCGGAGCGGGACTCGGCGGGGCGGTGGATCGTGAGGGGTGTCCGGGCGTCGGGTCCGGGCATCGGATCTCACTCCGTCAGGTGGTGGCCGTCATGACCGCGAAGTCCCGCGTCCCTTCCCTCTCCCTCCCGCCGTCCCCGTCCCCGTACTCCTCCCCGTCCCACGTCCACATCCCCGCGCGACCGTCCGCCCTTCCCCGTTCCCCTTCCGCTCCGTGTCCCCCCGCGCGCCCCGTTCCGCTCTTCGCGCCGCTCCGCGTGGGGCGGGCCGGGGACCGGCTGCGCAGGGCGGTGCGGCGCCGGCGGCGCGGAGCCGCGGCCGGGCTGGCCGTCGTGGCGGCCGTGCTGGCGGTGGGCGGCACCGAGGCGCGGGCCTCGCGGGGCTCCGGACCGCCCGCGGCGCAGCCTCCTGCGGCGGCGGTGCGGCTGGTGTCGGCGCCGGTGCGCATCGCGGACGCCGCGACGGTGCGGCTGCTGCGGCCCGGGGACCGGGTGGACGTGGTCGCCGCGGAGCGCGGCGGGCCGCCCCGGGTGGTGGCGGCGGGGGCCCGGGTCGCCGGAGTACCCGCTCCGGAACAGGGCGCCGGGGACGGCGGAGCGCTGGTGGTGCTGTCCGTCCCCCGGGACACCGCGCGGGCTCTCGTGGGGGCGGGGACCGTGTCCCGACTGGCGGTGACCTTGTGTTGAATCGTACGAACGTGCGGGCAAGTCACCGTGGGGTGAGGGTCGATTGGACAGCCCGGACCCAAACTGCCGTAGCTTTCGGAACCGTTGGCTCCATGTTCGGCAGATACGAAGAAAGGCTCAGTGGTGAGCGAGAACAAGAAGGAGAGCATCCTGGCGGGCTTCAAGGCCTTCCTGATGCGCGGCAACGTGGTCGACCTGGCGGTGGCCGTGGTCATCGGTGCCGCGTTCACGAACATCGTGAACTCCGTCGTGAAGGGCCTCATCAGCCCGGTGATCGGCCTCGTCGGCACGCAGAGTCTGGACGCTTACAAGAGCTGCATCAAGGCCCCCTGCGCGATCGGCGCGGACGGCAAGCCGACGGGCGTGGAGCTCCTCTGGGGCTCGGTGCTCAACGCCGCGCTGACCTTCCTGATCACCGCCGCGGTCGTCTACTTCCTGATGGTGCTGCCGATGGCGAAGTACCTCGCCAGGATCGAGCAGCGCCGCAAGGCGAGGGAAGGCGTCCAGGAGACCATGGAGATCACCGAACTGGTGGTCCTCAAGGAGATCCGCGACGAGCTGATCGCCCAGCGCGGCACGGGTGGCGGGAACGTCCACGCCGACGCCGTGAGCCCGCGGCTCTAGGAGGGCCCTGCGGTCAGACGTGGTGCGGAGGCTTCTCGTCGAGGAAGCGGGCCAGGTCGGCCGCGCTTCCGCCGGCGGGCGGCCGCTCGCCCCAGCCCCCGTCGGTGTCGTCCGAGGACTGCTGGTCCAGCGGGTCCGCGAAGTCCAGCCGCGGCTTCGGCTTCGGCTCGGCCGCGGACTGCGGCCCTGCTGACTTCGGGGCGTGCGGGTCGGTGGCGGGGGCGTCGCTCATGCCTCCAGGGTACGGCCGCCCCCGCCACCGGCCCCGCTCAGCTGGGTGCTTCGGCGCCCTTGCGGGCGTAGAACCACCAGCACACCACCAGGCACGTGGCATAGAAGCCGATGAAGATCCACAGTGCGTGGGTGACGGCCATGGCCGCGAACATCGCCGGGATGAAGAAGAATCCGTAGGCCGCGATGGCCGAGGAGAAGCCGGTGACGGCTCCCGACTCCATCTCCGACTGCTTCATCGCCACGGCCTGCGCCTCGGGGCCCTTGCCCTCGGCCTGCTTCATGTGGAGGTCCCGGAAGATCACCGGGATCTGCCGGAAGGTCGAGCCGTTGCCCAGGCCGGAGAAGGCGAAGGCCGCCAGGAAGCCGATGTAGAAGGGCCAGAAGTCGCCCTCCTGGCCACCGGACGGCAGCGCGAAGATCACCACGACGAGGGCCGCCGCCATGCCGATGAAGGACAGGATGGTGACCCTGGCTCCGCCGATCTTGTCCGAGAGCCAGCCGCCGCCCCAGCGCGTGAGGGCCCCGATGAACGGGCCGATCCAGGCGTAGGTGGTGGCCTGGTAGCCCTGCCCCTCGAAGTTGTTCTTGATCAGCAGCGGCAGGGCGGCCGCGAAGCCGATGAAGGAGCCGAAGGTGCCGACGTAGAGCCAGGTCATCAGCCAGTTGTGCTTGCGCTTGAAGATGACCTTCTGCTGGCTGAAGGGGGCCGCGGCCACCTTGAGGTCGTTCATCAGGAACCAGGCGGCGAGCGCCATGATGACCAGCAACGGCACCCACAGGAAGGCGCCGTTCTGCAGCCAGACGTCGGTGTTCTTCTTCGTGTCCTGCTGGGGTCCGCCCGCCGGGGCGCCCAGGACGGCCGCGGTGACCACCAGCGGGGCGACCAGCTGGACCACGCTCACGCCGAGGTTGCCGAGGCCGCCGTTGAGGCCGTTGGCACTGCCCTTCTCCCGCTTGGGGAAGAAGAAGCCGATGTTCGCCATCGAGGAGGCGAAGTTCGCACCGCCGATGCCGCAGACGGCCGCGATCAGCACCAGCTCCCAGTAGGGGGAGCCGGTGTCCTGGAGGGCGAAGCCCAGCCACAGCATCGGTACGACCAGGATGATCGTGCTGAAGGCGGTGAACTTCCGCTCGCCGAACATCGGCCCGATGAAGGTGTAGAGGATGCGGAACGTGCCGCCGGTGATACCGGGGATGGCGGTCAGCCAGAACAGCTGCGACTTCGAGAACGCGAACCCGACGTCGTTCAGCCTGACCACGGTCACCGACCAGACCTGCCAGACCACGAAGCCGAGCATCAGGGCCGGGATCGAGACCCAGAGGTTGCGCTGGGCGACCCGCTGGCCCTTGGACTGCCAGAAGCCGTCGTCCTCGGGCCGCCAGTCGGCGATGGTGGCCCCGGGCTTGTAGCTCTCGGCGCGGTGGCTGCGGGGCGCCGACGAAGTCGGCGTGGGCATCGACATGGTCATCGGTCCTTCGGGTCGAGGAGCCACAGTCCGATCACGACGAGGAAGGACAGGATCAGGAATCCCGCTCCCCACCAGGCCGTGCCGGTATTTCCCTTCATCCACTCGTTGACGGTCACGGTGAGCGCCCAGAGCTGGCCGATCACGACCGTGAGGGCCAGGGTGAGGCGGGCGTTGAGCCGTGAGGAGCGCTCGGGCTCCTGATCGGTGCCGGCTCCCGGGCCCGGGCCCGTGTTCCGGATCCGGGGGTCCCCGTACCCGCTGGTGGAGCGGATCTGCGGGTACCGCTCGCGCACCGGGCGGTTGAGCCGGGGCTGGGCACTGCCCGGGCGGTACTCCGGGCGGGGCGGCAGCGGTGTCTCGCTCATGTGGGCCTCTTCTCGGTGGTGCCCGCCCGGGCCGAACCGGGGCAGCCCAGGCGGGCGGCCTCCTCCGGGTGGGAGTCCCCGAACTGCCGGCAGAGCGCGTCCTTGGCCGGTTCTCCCGACCGGGCGGTGGCGACGGCCCAGACACTGCCGTCGGCCCGCTCGGTCAGGTAGACCCTCGGCAGCGGGCGCGGCGGCGGACCGGCCGTCACCTCGCCGGTGCGAGCGTCGAAGACACCCTCGTGGCAGGGGCAGTACAGCTCCCCGTCCGGGCCCCGGTCCCCGCGCCACAGCACGCCGCAGGCCAGGTGGGTACAGACGGCGGAGTAGCCCACGAGGGAGCCGTCGCCGAGGCGCACGGCCAGGGCGCGGTCGTCCTCGCCGGGGAAGCGGAAGGCCACGGACTGGCCGGGGGGCAGCAGGTCGGTGACCTTCTTCGGGTCGGGCAGGCCCTCGTTGTCCCCGTGCCGGTGCAGGATGCCGGCGGCGACGCCGACACCGCCGATGGCCAGGCCGCCGGAGACGGTGGCGACGATCCGCAGGTAGTCGCGCCGGGTGGTGAGGGAGTCGGCACTGATCCGGTCGCGCAGCTGCTCGACCGCGGCGTCGGCGGCCGCTCCGTCGGCCGCGTGGCCGTCGCCCTGGTGGCCTGGGTGCGGAGGCGGCTGTTCGGTGACGCTCATCGCACGTCCCTTCCGTTGATCTCGACGACGGGCAGGCCGCCGGGGACCGGCCACTGGACCTTGTCGGCGGGGACGACCATGGCCACGCCGGTCTGGACGACGACGTCGCCGAAGACGAAGGAGTCGGCGACCTGGACGCCGGGGCGCTCCGCCTGGAGCTCTTCGAGGGTTCCGTAGAAGAGGGCACCGGTCGGGCAGACCGTCGCGCACATGGGGGCGAGGCCGTAGGCGGTGCGGTCGTAGCAGAGGTTGCACTTCATCTGCAGCTTCGCCTGGAGGTCGATCTTCGGGATGCCGAAGGGGCAGGCGTTGACGCAGTTGGAGCAGCCGATGCAGCGGGTGGTGTCGGCCTGCTGGACGACTCCGTCGGCGGTCACCAGGATCGCGTCGGCGGGGCAGACCTCGGCGCAGGGGGCGACCGGGTCCTCGCAGTGCATGCAGACGCTGGGAAGGGAGGCGACGGACGTGCCGGGCTCGGTGTAGTCCAGGTGGATCATCGATTTGCCGCGGTGCGAATCGCACTCGCGGCAGGCCGAGACGCACGCCTGGCAGCCGATGCAGCGACCCGGGTCGATGAAGATCGTGCGGCCCATCATGGCGGGTCAGCTCCTCTCCGCCGTGCCACGGCCCTGCGGGGACGTGGGGGGCAGGGGGTCGGTGCGGGAGGCCTGCGCCTCCGGATAGGCCTCACGGCCCGGCGGGGTCGGCGGGGCCGGCACCTCGTCGACCCGCTCGGCGGCCTCGATCCGGGCGGCGCAGACCTTGTACTCGGGGATCTTCGAGCGGGGGTCCAGGGCGTCGATGGTCAGGGCGTTCGCGGCCGTCGGGACGGGCCAGTGGTACGGGATGAAGACGGTGTCGGGCCGGATGGCCTCGGTGACCAGGGCCGGGAACACCTCGCTGCCGCGGCGGGTGACCACCCGTACCGGGTCGCCGTTGTGGAAGCCGAGCGAGGGGTGGACCTCCACCCAGGGACGGGGGGTCTGCTCGACGAGGGCGCCCAGGCGGCGGGTCTGGTTGCCGGAGAGGAAGTGCGCGACGGTGCGGCCGGTGGTGAGGGAGAGCGGGTACTCCTCGGTGTAGGCGTCCATGGGCGGATGCCACTCCACGACCTGCATGTGGATCTTGCCGTCGGCGTGGTAGGTCCGGCCGTCCTCGAACAGCCGGGGGGTGCCCGGGTGCTCGGTGGACGGGCAGGGCCAGGCGATCCCGCCGGTCTCGTCGAGGCGGTCGTAGGTGATGCCGTAGTAGTCGTTGACCGTGCCCGCGGAGGCGACGCGCAGCTCCTCGAACACCTCACGGGAACCGGGGAAGTCGAAGTGCTTCCCGGCGCCGAGCCGTCTGGCGAGCTCACAGATGACCCAGGTGTCGGTGCGCACCCCGGCGGGGGGTTCCTGGGCCTTGTTGTGCTTGACCACGCGGGCCTCGGCGTTGGCCATCACGCCCTCGTCCTCGGCCCAGGTGGTGACGGGGAAGACCACGTGGGCGTTGGCCGCGGTCTCGGAGAGGAAGAAGTCGAACTGGGCGTGGAACTCGGCGGTGTCGTAGCCGTCCTTGACCACCGCGTAGTTGGGGAGCGAGACGAAGGGGTTGTTGCAGATGCCGATGAGGCCGCGGATCTCCCTGCGCTGCATCTGCCAGACCATCTCCATCATGGAGGTGCCGGCGCCGGGGAGTTCGGACTCCTCGATGCCCCAGATCTGGCAGATCTGCCTGCGGTGCTCGGGGTTGGTGATGGAGCGGCCGCCGGGCAGCAGGTCGGACTTCTGGCCGTGCTCGCGGCCGCCCTGGCCGTTGCCCTGTCCTGTGATGGTGCCGTAGCCGGCGCCGGGCTTGCCGATGTGTCCGGTGGCCACGCACAGGTTGATGACGGACAGGCAGTTCTCGACGCCCTGGGAGTGGTGCTCGATGCCCCGGGCGTGCCAGGCCATGGCCTTGTCCGCGCCGGCGAAGACGCGTGCCACCTGGACGATCTGCGAGGCCGGGACCCCGCAGATCTCCGCGGAACGGGACGGCGGGTACTCGGCGACGGTCTTCTTGACCTCTTCCCAGCCGGTGGTGTTCGCGGCGATGTAGGCCTCGTCGGTGAGGCCCTCGGCGATGACCACGTTCAGCACGGCGTTGAAGAAGGCCGAGTCGGTGCCGGGCTTGAGTGCGACGTGGATGTCGGCGGTGCGGGCGATGGCCGTCTCGCGCGGGTCGATCACGATCAGCGAGGCCCCGCGGTCCCGTGCGCCCCACAGGTACTGGGTCATCACGGGGAAGCACTCCCCCACGTTCGACCCGGCGATGAGCAGGCAGTCGCTGAGGAGGATGTCGGAGAAGGGGTTGCCGGCCCGGTCGATGCCGAAGGCGAGCTTGTTGGCTCCGGCGGCGCTGACCATGCACAGGCGGCCGTTGTAGTCGACGTGCTTGGTCTTCAGCGCGACCCGGGCGAACTTGCCGACCAGGTAGGTCTTCTCGGAGAACAGGCTGGCGCCGCCGAGGAGCCCGAAGGCGTCGTTGCCGTGGGCCTCCTGGATGCGCCGGATCTCGGAGACGGTGAAGTCCAGCGCCTCGTCCCAGGAGCACTCCTTGAACTCCTCGTCCCGGGAGCGCCGCATCAGCGGGGCGGTCAGCCGGTCGGGGTGGTTGACCTGCTGGTAGGCGTTGATGCCCTTGGGGCAGAGCCGCATCCGGTTGATGTCGTGGTTGCGGGGCTCCACGCCGAAGACCTTGCCGCCCTTGTCCACGCGCAGGTACATCCCGCACTGCACGCCGCAGAAGCAGCAGTGGGTGGGGACCAGGGTCTCGCCGTTCTGGTCGGCGTGCCACTGGTCGGCGGGGATGCCTCCGGCGTCGCGGAAGTTGCGGGTGCCGGGCGGTGCGATGGAGGGGTCGATGGAGAGGTGCACGGGCCGGGACGCGGCCTTGGCGGGGTCGGTCGCGGTCACTTGAAGCCCTTCTTGACGTGGGTCAGGTAGGCGTTGCCGCGCAGGACCCGCTTGCAGCGCGGGCAGTATTCGACGAAGGCGTTGAAGTCGAGATCGAGGTCCTGCATGGTGCCGCGCAGGTTCTCCACGTACGGGGTGGTGTCGATGGGCTCCGCGCAGCGCTTGCAGAGGAAGACCTGTTCGTCCTGGCGGGCCGTGTACTTGAAGAGCTGCATGCCGACGGCGGCCGGGCGCTGGACGATGTGGAAGAACTTCCCGAACGGGATGTAGATGAGGGTGAACACCACCGACACCATGTGCAGGATCGCGAGGAACTCGTATCCGCCGCCGTGCAGGAAGATCGAGGAGAAGGTCAGCAGCAGGCCGGTCACGGAGATGACGATCAGGCAGATCAGCGGCAGCAGGTCGTAGGCGAAGCGCTGGCCGGTCATGGCCCCGCGGTCCTTCATCCGCCGGTACAGGAAGTACGAGGCGCCGGGGATGACGAGGACGGCGGCGATGTCCAGGCCGTGGAACATCAGCCAGCCCAGGACGCTGAGGGCGTCGAAGCCGAGGACCTTGAAGCCCCAGACCCGCATGTCGTAGCCGGGGCCCGCGCCGCTGTCCGCGGTGAAGGTGAACCAGCCCCAGGTCAGCGGGAAGGTGATCGCCGCGGCGAGGAGGCAGCCCCAGAACATCAGCTGGTGGGCGATCCAGCGGGGGCGCGAGCGGGCGCCGAGGAACTTCTGGAAGCCGAGGTACGTGGCGATCATCTTCGGCACGGCGGTGGGCGCCTTGCGGAAGTTGTCGGCTGAGAAGAAGCTGCCGAAGCCCTTCTTGAAGAGGCGGCGCGCGCCGGGGGCCGAGACCCACACGGTGTACCGGTAGGCCACGCCGAAGGCCAGGAAGACGGTGGCGACGGCGTAGGGCAGCAGGGCCGAGTCGAAGTCCCGCAGCAGCCGGCTGCCGAGCACGATCGCGAGGATGAGCAGGAGCGAGACGACGGTGCCGGCCAGGGTGGCCCGTGCGGTGACGGACCGCCCGGCTGGCGGCGGGGTCTCGGGCGCCGGCGGGGGCGGCGCGGCGTCAAGGACATCTGAGGGCTCGGACACAGCACCACGCTAGGTGGTCTGTACTGATTCAGCCCGTTATGTGGAGCTTACAGGTCCGCCATTCGAGTGATGGCCTCGACGAGCCCGTCCGCTCAGACCGCGTTCAGCCCCTGCGCGGCGAAGATCGCCTTCGCCGCGGCGACCTGCGCGGCGGTCGGCGAGGGGGTGTCGTGGAGGGTGAACTTCATGTCGAGCGCCTCCCACTTGCTCTCGCCGAGCTTGTGGAAGGGCAGGACGTCGACCCGCGAGATGTTGCCGAGGGAGCCCGCGAAGGCGGCGACGTCCTCGATGTTCTCCGTCCGGTCGGTCAGCCCCGGCACCAGTACGAAGCGCAGGTGCACCTCCTTGCCGAGATCCGCGAGGCGGCGGGCGAAGTCCAGGGTCGGCTCCAGCGGGCGGCCGGTCACCTTCTTGTAGGTCTCGCGGTCCCAGGACTTGATGTCGAGCAGGACCAGGTCCACGTCGCGCAACAGCGCGTCGGTGGCGCGGGCCCCGAGGAAGCCGGAGGTGTCCAGGGCGGTGTGCAGTCCGAGGTCGTTCTTCATCCGGTGCAGCAGTTCGCCCGCGAAGACGGGCTGCAGCAGCGGCTCGCCGCCCGAAATGGTGGCGCCGCCCCCGGAGGCGGAGATGAACTTGGTGTACTTGCGGGCCTCGGCGATGACGTCGTCGGCCGAGGTGCGCCTGCCGTTGCGCATCCGCATGGTGTCGGGGTTGTGGCAGTACAGGCAGGTCAGCGGGCAGCCGGACAGGAAGGTCACGAACCGGGTCCCGGGGCCGTCGACCCCGGTGGACAGGTCCCAGGAGTGCACCGTGCCCTCGCTCGGCCGCTGCGTCGCGGCGGCGGCGGGCGTCCGGGCGGCGCTCACGCTGATCGCGTTGGCGTGGCCGACGGGAAGGCTCGTACCGAAGAGGACGGTCATGGCAGGTGCTCCAGCTTCCAGATTCCGGGGACTGGTCTGGTGACGCGCGGTCCCGGGGCCGGGCGGGGGCCGGCCCCGGGCCGCGCGTGCTCGTGGGTCTCTCGGAGGATCAGAGAGAGCCGTGGAAGGTGCGGTTCAGCACGTCGAGCTGCTGAGCGCGCGTGAGGCGGACGAAGTTCACCGCGTATCCGCTGACGCGGATGGTGAGCTGCGGGTAGTTCTCCGGGTGCTCCATGGCGTCCATGAGCGTGTCGCGGTTGAGCACGTTCACGTTCATGTGGAAGCCGTCGACCGCCATGTAGCCGTCGAGGACGCCCGCCAGGTTCTTGATCCGCTCCCCGGGGGTGCGGCCCAGGCCGTCGGGGGTGACGGTGTTGGTCAGTGAGATGCCGTCCTCGGCGTCCCCGTACGGGAGCTTCGCGACGGACAGCGCGGAGGTGACGTAGCCGTGGGTGTCGCGGCCGTTCATCGGGTTGGCGCCCGGGGAGAACGGCTCGCCGGCGCGGCGTCCGTCCGGCGTGTTGCCGGTCTTCTTGCCGTAGACCACGTTCGAGGTGATGGTCAGCACCGACTGGGTGTGCTCGGCCTCGCGGTACGTCGGGTGCTTGCGGATCTTCTTCATGAACTCCTCGACCAGCCAGACGGCGATCGAGTCGACACGGTCGTCGTTGTTGCCGTAGGCCGGGTAGTCGCCCTCGACGGTGTAGTCGGTGGCGAGGCCGGTCTCGTCGCGCACGGCGGTGACCTTGGCGTACTTGATGGCGGCCAGCGAGTCGGCGGCGACCGAGAGGCCGGCGATGCCGCAGGCCATGGTGCGGCGCACGTCGCGGTCGTGGAGCGCCATCTCGATGCGCTCGTAGGCGTACTTGTCGTGCATGTAGTGGATGACGTTCAGGGCGTGGACGTAGGTGTCGGCGAGCCACTCCATCTGCTCGTCGAACTTGGCCATGACCTCCTCGTAGTCCAGCACCTCGGAGGTGAGGGCGCCGGTGGAGGGGCCGACCTGGGCTCCGGACTTCTCGTCGCGGCCGCCGTTGATCGCGTAGAGCAGGGTCTTGGCGAGGTTCACGCGGGCGCCGAAGAACTGCATCTGCTTGCCGACCGGCATCGCCGAGACGCAGCAGGCGATGGCGGTGTCGTCGCCGAAGCGCGGGCGCATCAGCTCGTCGGACTCGTACTGCACCGAGGATGTGTCGATCGAGACCCGGGCGCAGAACTCCTTGAAGCCCTGCGGCAGCCGGGGGGACCAGAAGACGGTCATGTTCGGCTCGGGGGCCGGGCCGAGGTTGTAGAGGGTGTGGAGGTAGCGGAACGAGGTCCTGGTGACCAGCGGACGGCCGTCCTCGCCCATGCCGGCGATCGACTCGGTGACCCAGGTGGGGTCGCCGGAGAAGAGCTCGTCGTACTCCGGGGTGCGCAGGAAGCGGACGATGCGGAGCTTGATGATGAAGTCGTCGACCAGCTCCTGGGCCTGCTCCTCGGTGAGGATGCCGGCCTCGATGTCGCGCTGGAGGTAGACGTCGATGAAGGTGGAGGTGCGGCCCAGCGACATGGCCGCGCCGTTCTGCTCCTTCACGGCGGCCAGGTACGCGAAGTACAGCCACTGGATGGCCTCGCGGCCGGTGGTGGCCGGGCCGGAGATGTCGTAACCGTAGGAGGCGGCCATCGCCTTGAGCTCGGCGAGGGCGCGGATCTGCTCGGAGAGCTCCTCGCGCAGGCGGATCGTCTCCTCCAGCGAGCGGTTGCCCGCGGGGAGGGAGTTGATCTCCTCCTTCTCCTCCTTCTTGACGGCGATGAGGCGGTCCACGCCGTAGAGCGACACGCGGCGGTAGTCGCCGATGATGCGGCCGCGGCCGTACGCGTCCGGCAGGCCGGTCACGATGCCGGCCTTGCGGGCGGCGCGGATGTCGGGGGTGTAGGCGTCGAAGACACCGGCGTTGTGGGTCTTGCGGTACTCCGTGAAGACCTTCTCCAGGTCCTCGGAGACCGGGTAGCCGTACGTCTCCAGGGCGCCGGCGACCATGCGCCAGCCGCCGTAGGGCATGATCGCGCGCTTGAGCGGGGCGTCGGTCTGGAGGCCGACGATCAGGTCCTTGTCGCGGTCGATGTAGCCGGGGGCGTGCGCGGTGATCGTCGACGGGATGTCGTGGGCTACGTCGTAGACGCCCTTCTCGCGCTCCTCCGGGAACTTGTCCGTGATCGACTTCCACACGGCGGTGGTGCGCTCGGTGGGACCGGCGAGGAAGCTGTCGTCACCCTCGTACGGCGTGTAGTTCTGCTGGATGAAGTCGCGGACGTCGATGGCGTCGCGCCACAGACCGCCCTTGAAGCCGTTCCAGGCCTCGCCGTTCTTCGTGGTTTCCGCAGGGGTGGCAGTCATCGCCCGCACCTTCCGAGTCGCCTCATTGCTTGCCTCCATTGCACGCCTTTTGATCGATCATTTGGCGCCGCGTTGGTCCCGAGCTGGGGCCCGAAGGTCCTTTGATCCCCAGCAGCCAGGGTCCCCCATCGGGGCTGACCTGGCATTTTGGGCAGGTCAAAAGTCCATCGTGCGCTTGTGAAAACTTTCACAAGATTCTGGGAAAGGCAGCAAGGAGGTCGTTGCAGCCGTCCCCGTCGCCGAACGGCAGGAACTGCGTGGGCCGCGCCGTTACGCGGCGCCCGAAAGCCCGGGTGGGGTGCGGGGCGCCGCTCGCGCGGCACCCGCACCCCACCCGGGCCGGCCATCGGAGGCCAGGCAAGACCCGAAAGGGACGGCCTAGCTGGGGGCCTCCGCGCCCTTGCGGGCGTAGAACCACCAGGCCACGACGACGCAGCTGGCGTAGAAGCCGACGAAGCCCCACATCGCGCTGGTCACGGCGAAGTTGGCGAACATCGCCGGGATGAAGAAGAAGCCGTAGGCGGCGATGGCCGCGGTGAAGCCGGTCACCGCGCCCGACTCGATCTCGGCCTGCTTCAGGCCCTTCGCGTACGCGGGAGTGCCCTCCGTCAGGCCCGCGAGGTGCTGCCCGCGGAAGATGACCGGGATCTGGCGGAAGGTCGAGCCGTTGCCGATGCCCGAGAAGAAGAACGCCGACAGGAAGCAGAAGAAGAAGCCGTAGAAGGAGCCGGTGTCGGAGCCCGCCGGCAGGAAGGTGATCACGCCGATGATCGACGCGCCCATGCCCACGAAGGACAGGATCGTCACGCGTGCGCCGCCGAGCTTGTCGGCGATCCAGCCGCCGGCCCAGCGGGCCAGCGCGCCGAGCGCCGGGCCCATCCAGGCGTAGGTGGCCACGGAGTACGCCGGGAAGGTCGTCTTGATGAGCAGCGGCAGGGCGGCCGCGAAACCGATGAAGGAGCCGAAGGTGCCGACGTAGAGCCAGGTCATCAGCCAGTTGTGCTTGCGCTTGAAGATGATCTTCTGCTGGCTGAAGGGCGTGGAGGCCACCTTCAGGTCGTTCTGGCCGAACCAGGCGACGGCCGCGAGGACGATCAGGACCGGCACCCAGACGAACGCGGCGTTCTGCAGGTAGATCTCCGAGCCGTCCGCCTTGCGCTGGCCCGAGCCGATCGCCAGGACCGAGGTGGTGATCAGGATCGGGGTGAGCAGCTGGACCACGGAGACGCCCAGGTTGCCCAGGCCGCCGTTGATGCCGGTCGCGTTGCCCTTCTCCTGCTTCGGGTAGAAGAAGCCGATGTTGGCCAGGGAGGAGGAGAAGTTGGCGCCGCCGATGCCGCAGAGGGCGGCGATGGCGACCAGCGTGGTGTAGGAGGTGGTGGGGTCCTGCACCGCGAAGCCCAGCCACAGCAGCGGCACGATCAGGATGACGGTGGAGAGCGCGGTGAAGCGGCGCTGGCCGATCATCGGGCCGATGAAGGTGTAGAGGATGCGGGCGGTGCCGCCCGTGATGCCGGGGACGGCCGTCAGCCAGAACAGCTGGGACTGCGAGAAGCCGAAGCCGACGTCCTTGAGGTTGGTCGCCGTGATGCTCCAGACCTGCCAGACCACGAAGGCCACCAGCAGGGCCGGCACCGCGATCCACAGGTTGCGGGTGGCGACCTTCCTGCCGGTGGTCTGCCAGAAGGACGGGTCCTGCGGCGTCCACTCCGTGATCGTGCGACCGGGCCGGTACTGCGCCGGATCGGGAGCCTGCACTCGGGCGGTCGCCGCGCGCGCGTCCTGCATGGCGGAACTCATGGCATGTCCTGAATGTTCGGAGGGGTTGAGGAAGAGGAAGCTGAAAGCCCTGACTTTCTTAGGGTCCGCCTACCAGGGCGCCCGCCGTCAGGGGAGAACGTCGTGTGGGCGACAGGACAAGGTCCCCTCGCCCACAGTGCGTTGGTACGGCCGCCGCAGGGCCTTAGGGCCGGAGGTCCACCAGCGGCAGGGACACCTCGGGGTCGTCGAGGCAGACGCCGGTCCGCAGGTCGAAGACCTGCTTGTGCATCGGCGAGGCCACGACGGGCACCCCGCCGCGCGAGCCCATGATGCCGTTGGCGATGACGTCGGCTCCCGAGAAGGGGTCCCGGTTGCCGACCGCGTAGACCTCGCCCGCACGGTCCTTGAACACCGCGGCCTCGGTGCCGTCCGCCAGCACCGCCGTCCGCCCGCGGCCCGGCTCCAGGGACTGCGCGGCTCCCTGGGCCGCACCGAAGTCGACGCTCCCGAAGCGCTCCAGCGCCGCCGGGTCCTCCAGGACCGCGGACCACTCGTCCTCGTACGCCGACACGTGGCGCTCCATCTGCGCCTCCAGCTCCGCGCAGATGCCGAGCGAGTCCTCGATCAGGACGGCCTTCAGGTGGTCGATGCCCGCGCCGCTGCCGCCGAGCCGCTCCACCCAGGCCGCCGTCCGCTCCAGGCGCTCGCCGGTGCGGACGTAGTACATGAGGAACCGGTCGATCAGCGCGAAGAGTTCCGCGGTGTTCAGGTCCGGGGCCAGCAGGTCGGCGTGGCGGGGGGTCGCGCCGCCGTTGCCGCCGGCGTACAGGTTCCAGCCGTTGGCGGTGGCGATGACGCCGACGTCCTTGCCCCGGGCCTCCGCGCACTCGCGCAGGCAGCCGGAGACGCCGCCCTTGAACTTGTGCGGGGTGCGCAGACCCCGGTAGCGCAGCTCCAGGTCGATCGCGAGCTGGATGGAATCGCCCTGGCCGAAACGGCAGAAGCGTGCTCCGACGCAGGACTTCACCGCGCGCAGGGACTTCCCGTACGCCTGCCCGGACTCGAATCCGGCGCCGCCCAGGCGTCGCCAGATGTCGGGCAGCTGCTCCTTGCGGACACCGAAGAGGCCGATGCGCTGCGCTCCGGTGATCTTCGTGTAGAGGCCGTAGTCCCTGGCCACCTCGCCCAGCGCGATGACCTGCTCGGGCGTGATCTCGCCGCCGGCGACGCGCGGGACGACCGAGTAGGTGCCGTCCTTCTGGAGGTTGGCGAGGAAGAGGTCGTTGGAGTCCTGCAGGGCCGCCTGCTCGCCCGCAAGGATGTGTCCGATGCCGAGGTCGGGCGCGAGGGTGCCCAGGACGTTCGCGACGACCGGCTTGCAGACGGCACAGCCCTCGCCGCCTTCGCCGTAGGACTCCAGCAGCTCGCTGAAGCTGCGGATGCGCTCGGTGCGGATCTTCTCGTAGATCTCCGCCCGGGTCAGGGTGAAGTGCTCGCACAGCCCGCGGGGCTTCTCGATGCCCGCCGCGGCCAGTTCGGCGTCCAGAACCGCTTGCAGCGTGCCGACGCAGCCGCCGCAGCCCGTGCCGGCCTTGGTGCACTTCTTGATGCCGCCGATGTCGGTCAGGAACTCCGCGACGACCGCCTCGCGCACCCTCCCCTTGGTGATGTTGTGGCAGCTGCACACCACCGCGTCGTCGGGCAGCGCGTCCGCGCCGGGCGGCGCCACGCCCTCGCCCGACGGCAGGATGAAGGCCTCCGGCGGAGCCGGGAGTTGCCGGCCCGCGTGCGGCTTCAGCGAGCCGTACGCCTCCGCGTCGCCGACCAGGATCCCGCCGAGCAGCGCCCCGTCGGGGCCCAGCAGCAGCTTCTTGTAGACGCCTTCGCGGGCGTCGGAGAAGACCACCGAGACCGCTCCGTCACGGCCCTCGGGGGCGAAGGGGTCCCCGAAGGAGGCCACGTCGGCGCCCATCAGCTTGAGCTTGGTGGAGGTGTCGGCCCCGGTGAAGGTCAGCTCGCCGGCGCCCGCGAGGGCCTCCGCGACGGTCTCGGCCATCTGGTAGCCGGGCGCGACCAGCCCGTACACCTTGCCGTCGACCGTCTGGGCGCACTCGCCGATCGCGTAGACGTACGGGTCGCTGGTGCGGCAGTGGCCGTCCACGACGACCCCGCCGCGGTCGCCCACGGCCAGGCCGCACTCGCGGGCGAGGCGGTCGCGCGGCCGTACGCCGGCCGAGAAGACGACGACGTCGGAGCCGATCTCCTCGCCGCTGGTCAGCCGGAGGGCCTGGGCCCGCCCGTCGGGGTGGATCTGCACGCCGGCCGCGCCGACGCCCGTGTGCACGGCGACGCCCATGGACTCGATGGTGGCCCGCAGGGCGGCCGCGCCGCCGTCGTCCACCTGCAGCGGCATCAGCCGGGGCGCGAACTCCACGACGTGCGTGGCCAGTCCGAGCGTGCGCAGCGCGCCCGCCGCCTCCAGGCCGAGGAGGCCGCCGCCGATGACGACACCGGTGCGTACCCCCGCGCCCGCGGCGTACGCGGTGAGGGCCTCGACGTCGTCGAGCGTCCGGTAGGTGAAGCAGCCCTCGGCGTCGGCGCCGTCGATCGGCGGCACGAAGGGGTAGGAGCCGGTCGCCAGCACGAGCGCGTCGTAGCGGATCACGTCGCCGGAGCGGGCGGTGACCGTGCGGGCCGTGGTGTCGATGAGTTCCGCGGGGTCTCCGAGGCGCAGGTCGATGCCGTACTCCTCCAGGAAGCCGGGCGCGACCAGGGACAGCTCCTCGCCGGTGGAGCCGGTGAAGGCCGCCGACAGGTGGACGCGGTCGTAGGCCGGGCGCTCCTCCTCCGCGAGGACGGTGACCTGCCAGCCGCCGCGCCCGGGGCGGGTCGGGGCGGCGAGCGCGTCGCGCTCGGCGAGCGCCTCCAGCAGGCGGTGTCCCACCATGCCGTGGCCGATGACAACGAGCGTCTGCCCCATGGATCTCACTCCGTGTCCCTGTGCCGCGCGGTCCCGGGGCGGCCAGGGCGGCCGGGCCAGGACGTCCTGCGTGCATGCGTTCCGACCCTTCGACGGTAGGTCCGCGCCACCGCCCCGAACGCCCGAAAAGGACCCCTGGGGCCGGGGAAACGTCCCCTTCCGCACAGGACCTCCGGCCTGTCGCGCGGGCCCTTGGCCAGGCTCCCGGGCGGCCGCGCCGCGCCTAGCGTGGGAGGAGGACCCCGGCCGGATCAGGGAGGCAGACCATGCTCGTCATCGCCGTCCACGGCAGCGCGGCCCCGGAGGCCGCCGCGACTTTTCGCCGGCTCGTCGCGTCCGTCGAGGCCATCAGCGGGGTGCGCGCGCTGGTCGGCCACCTCGACGTCCAGCGCCCCTCGCTCGCCGAGGTCGTACGGGAGCACCCGCACGCCGTGGTGGTCCCGCTGCTGCTCGGCGACGGTTTCCACCGCCGCGTCGACGTACCCGCCGTCCTGGAGGGCACCGGCTGCGTGCTCACCGAGGGCCTCGGCGGCGAGCACGAGGTCGCCCGCGCCCTGCACGGCCGGCTGCGCGAGGCCGAGCGGCGCCGGGGGCCGTACGCCCGGGCCGACGCGGTGGTGGTGGCCGGCGCCGGCTCCTCGCGCCCCGGCGGCAACGCCGGTACGGAGGCCTGCGCGGCCCAGCTGGCCGCCCTGCTGGAGTACGACGGCGGAGCCGCCCCCGTCCCCGCGGTCCCCGCCTACCTCACCTCCGCCGGGCCGACCGTCCACGAGGCCCTGGCCTGCCTCCAGGCCGCCGGGTACCGCCGGATCGCGGTGGCGGCGCACCTGCTGGCCCCGGGCCGCTTCACGCGCGCCCTGAACGCCTCGGCCGCCTGGACGGTCTCGGAGCCGCTGGCCGACCACCCGCGGCTGGCCCGCCTCGTCCTCGGGCGGTACGAGTCCGCCCGGGGCACACGGTCCCTGAGGGCCGCGCGCCTCGCCTGCTGAGACCCGTAGGGCTGCTGTCCTGGGCGGTATGGCTCTGGCTTACGTACCCATGACCGCCCGCAGCCGGGACGAGGACCACCGCGCCTCGACCCCGCTGGAGCTGTTCTTCGACCTGTGCTTCGTCGTCGCCATCGCGCAGGCGGGCGCCCAGCTCGTGCACGCGCTCGCCGAGGGCCATCCCGGCACCGGCGTGATCAGCTACGCCTTCGTCTTCTTCGGCGTGTGGTGGGCGTGGATGAACTTCACGTGGTTCGCCTCCGCCTACGACTGCGACGACGTGCCGTACCGGATCGCGACGTTCGTCCAGATCTGCGGCGTGCTCGTCTACGCGGCGGGCGTGAGCCGGGCCTTCGACCAGAACGACTGGACGGTGGCCGTCATCGGCTACCTGATCATGCGCGTCGCGCTCACCGCCCAGTGGCTGCGCGCCGCCTCCGGCGAGAGCGGCGAGGCCCGCGCGGCGGCCCTGAAGTACGCGGCCGGGCTGGTGCTCTGCCAGGCCGGCTGGGTGGCGCTGCTGTTCGCCCCGGACGGGTCCAAGCGCTGGCTGTTCCTGGTCCTGGTCGCCGCGGAGCTGCTGGTTCCGGTGGTGGCCGAGCGCGGCCACCAGACACCGTGGCACGCCCACCACATCGTGGAGCGCTACGGCCTGTTCACGATCATCGTGCTCGGCGAGACGATCGCGGCCAGCACCGTGGCCGTGAAGTCCGCGCTCGACGAGCACGAGGCCCTGGGCGAGCTGCTGCCGATCGCGGCCGGCGGGCTCCTCATCGTCTTCGCCGCTTGGTGGATCTACTTCGCGGTGCCGATGCACGAACGCCTGAACTCCAACCGGGAGGCGATCCCGTGGGGGTACGGCCATCTGTTGATCTTCGCCTCGGGTGCGGCGATCGGCGCGGGCATCGAGGTCGCCGTCGAGCACGCGGTCGGCAAGGCGCACATCTCGCAGCTCGCCGCGAACGCCGCCGTCACGGTCCCGACCGCGCTCTTCCTGCTGATGGTCTGGCTGCTGCACTCCCGCCACTTCAAGCGGGGCCTCGCCCAGCAGCTGACCCTGCCCCTCTCCGCCCTCGCGGTGCTGGCCTGCTCCTGGACGGGCACGTACGCCGTCCCGTACGCGGGCCTGGTCGCGGCGGCAACGGTGGCGATCGGCCTGACCCTGGCCGCCCGCGCCGACCAGCCGCCACCGGCCCGATCCGGCCCCGCAGGCGCTTGAGGCGACCACTGAGCCCCGCCGGCGTCTGAGGCGCG